>JAFGKN010000493.1 GCA_016928605.1 Planctomycetota bacterium
CGAAGGAGAGCGCGCCCCCTCCACCGGCAACGCGCACGGATACCCTCCCGCCTCCGCGCAGGCCCACGAAGGAGAGCGCGCCCCCTCCACCGGCAACGCGCACGGATACCCTCCCGCCTCCGCAGGGGAAGACGAGCGCTCGCGCGGCGCCGGCCGCGGGCGGCGCCCAGCCTCCCCCAGCCGCCCCCGGACCGGAGCTGCCGCAGCGAGCGGAGCGCGAGCCGGCCTGCCCGGCCCCGCCAGCGCACAGGAAGCGGCTTCCGGTCGTCCGGCGCAAGACGAGGGAGGAGCGGCCGGCTCCGGCCCACAAGCCCTGCGTCGTGCCGGCGCCGACGCGGCGCGGAGAGCGGCCGGTACCCCAGCCGTGCCCAGCCCAACCGCCGGGCGACGGCCCGCGCAGAGCGCCGGGCGGCAAGGCCCCCGCGCGGGAGGGCGCGCCGAAGGGCCGAGAAGGCGAATCCGTTTCAGTCCCTCCCGGAGACAAGTCGAGAAAGGAGGTGAACCAGCAGCTTGCGGAAGTCCTGTCTCTCTTGAGATCCAGGCTGGCCTCCGGGGCCAGTGTCTCTCCGGCTTCGGTCTCGATTCCCCGAGAGCTGACGGCCGAGATCGCCAGCGAGGTGGCGCATCAGGTCAAGCAGGAGGTCCTCTCGAAGATGGAGTCCGCGCTGAAGCAGCTGAAGAAGAGCGCGAGCCGGCGGCAGAAGGTCGAGTCGACGAAGAAGCTGAGGCTGTCCGCCCTGGCGCGGGGACTCCGGCGCGCGGTAACGCCCGGAAACCCCGCCGGGGCCGAGGCCGAGGCGCCGCGCGTACCGCTGGACGACGTGCCAGGCCTGATCGACCAGATGCTGCGCGGCAAGGAGGCTCCGCAGCAGGAGAAGCCCTTCCGGTGATGCTGGCCGCGGGCGGCGCATCCGCGGCCGAGGAAAATGAGCAAACAGAGATCTCCGCACATCCTGGTGGTCGACGACGAGCAGTTCATCCTCCACACGCTCCAGCTCTACTTCGAGAGCAACGGATTCCAGGTCTCCACGGCATCCGGCGGGGCGGCGGCGCTCGAGATCTTCAGCAGGAAGCAACAACCGGTCGATGTCGTCATCCTGGATCTCGTCATGCCCGGCACGCACGGGCTCGACCTCCTCCGCGACTTCAAGAAGGATGATTCCGACGTGCAGGTCATCATCGCGACCGGCTGTGGGAGCATGGGCAGCGCGGTGGAGGCGCTGCGCCTCGGAGCCTTCGACTTCATCACCAAGCCGATCCTGGACTTCGACCGGGACCTGATGAAGTCCGTGCAGAACGCGCTCGAGGTCCGCCGCGCCCGGCTCCAGGCCGGCGGCGAAGGTCCCGATGAAGCCGGGGATCCAGGCGTCGCCGAGGCCGCGATCCATAGCCTCGGCGTCTTCGAGAAGCTCAACGATCTCGCGGCCACCCACGTCAACCGGCACGTGACGCCCAAGACGCTCCAGTCCGTCTGGCGGGTTCTGGCCGACGCTTTCGCGGCGGACGCGGCGGCCATCCTCGAGAGGCGGACCGGCGGCGCTTGGGAGACGATCTCCTCCTGGGAGCTCTCGGCTCCGATCCGCTTCCAGAGCGACTGGCACCGGGAGATCGCCCAGCGGCTGCCGGCGGGCATCTTCGGATCGTACTGCATCGAGGTCTCTGACTCCGCAGGATGCCTCGCTCTCATGGGGCTCGCGCCGCCCGCGCAGGCGGCGCGGCCGGCCGGGAAGACGCCCGCGGCCTCGACGAGACCGAAGCTGCAGGCCAGCAAGGAGGAGGGCTGGACCCATATCCTCCACCTGCCGCTCGTCAGCGAGGGAGGCGCGGAGAGGCTCCTGCTCGTCTTTTACAGGAGCGAGAAGGCCGCCGCCCTCAAGACGACGACGGATGCCCTCGCGCTCCTCTCGTCGGTGCTCAGCCTGCTCTTCTTCTCCAAGCGATCCGCGATCGAGGCCGAGCCTGTGTTCACCGCGAGCGACGAGGACACGGTCGTCGCGCTGTGAGGAGCCGCCGCCGCCGGCGCTCGAGGGGGAGGGCTCACGGGGAGATGCTCCGGCGAGTTGAAGCCTCGAGTGGGGAAGGAAGCCGAGCCCGCTCGCTGTCCGCTGCGCGGAAGGGTGCGGCCGCCGGAGGGGAGGCCGGCGCTGCGAGTCGGCCCTCGGCGCGCGGAACTTGACGATGGAGCGCGGTGTGCCTATATCATGAGGTATCCGTTCAACCGCCATGCGCTCGCCTGCGGGGACTCGGCGAGCCGCGATCGTGTCCTCGCCGAAGCGGAGAGGAGAGCCGGCGTCCACCGCCGCGGGCGCGCCGCGCACCGCTCCTCCCCGCGGCGGGGACGGGCGGAAAACGCCGGGATTCCCCCGCGCTTCCGGCCGGCGCGGGGCACAGGAGACTGGGGACAGCCCCCGACCTTCTCATGAAGCCACACCGCCTCCTCCCGATCCTGGTTCTCGCCGCGGTCTTCCACCGCGAATCGGCATGGGGCCAGGACGCAGGGCAGAAGAGCATCTTTCCGCCCACCTCCGACGCCTATCAGGTGCTCTGGCGGCGGCTCGACGGCCTGGCTCGAGAGGAGAGCTGGGAATCGGTGCTCGAAGGGCTTCGAGAGCTGGCGGCTCTCCACCAGCGCCCCGAGGAGAACCCGGTCGTCTCGAGCGGCGCGGGCTACTCGGTGGGGATCCGCCGCCTGGCGGCGAGATTTCTCGACCGCATGCCTGCCGAGCAGCGCCGCAGGCACATCGACTACGCGGACGGGCTGATCGAGAAGGCCTGGGAGGCCACTCGAGGGAGGATCGACGGAGCCGATCGCGCCCGGCTCCGCCGAGCGATCGTGAGGGATTACCCGGATTCCAGATTCCGCGCCGCGGCCCTGAAGGAGGAGATCGACTCCGCTCTCCTCGCGGGAAGCTGGGACCGGGCGAGGCTCGCCGCCGAGGAGCTCGAGCGGACATGGAGCCGATCCCCGACCCCTCCCGATGTCCTCGAGAGGATCCAGGCGCGTCTCTGCCTCCTCCTGTCGCAGCAGGCCCTCGGCACCGAAGCGCCCTGGCGGGAGGCGCGCCGGTCGCTGCTCTCCCTCCTCGACGGCGAGGGCCTCGACCCCGGGTCCCTCCCGCCGCAGTGGAGAGACCTCGCGCAGTCCGTCGTCGACGGGCGCTTCCCGGCTCCCGGCGCACCGCTCGAGAAGCGCGCCTACTCAGCCCTGCGCCCGGATGTCGGGACGCGCCGACCCGGCGCGGAATCGCGGGAGCCCGGAGCGGAGGAGAGGAGCTTCCGGATCGGCGGCGTCGTCTGGAGGCCGGATGAGCCGGCGTCCGAGCTCCGGAGATTCCTCTCGGAGCGCTCGAGGTCGAGGGACGGCGCGGCGATCCCGCGAAGCTGCGTCCCCATCCCGTACCACGCCGCGAGCCGGGGATCGCTCGTCGTCTTCCAGCACGATCACCAGGTGATGGCGGTCGATCTCGAGTCACGGCGGCAGCGCTGGGCGTTCATCCTCCCCCTTGCCCTCCTCCCCTACAACGCCGTGCGGAGCCCCGCCTGCTCCGCCGGGCGCTGCTACTTCTCTCATGGCAGCAGCCTGTACTCCGTGGACCTCGAGAGCGGCGCCCCCCTCTGGCAGCGGTCGCTGCGGTACGACCGCGCCGAGCGGCGGCTCGTGCTCGTGGAGGATGATGAGGGCGCTCCGGATGATGATGATGCGCCGGCTGCCGGTGGGCCACCGCGCGACGAGCCGGCGGGGCTCGATGCACAGCCGCGCGCCGAGGGCGACGAGCATCCCCCACCGGAGACGAGCGGCCGGGTCCCCGTCTACGAGATCTCTCCGGCTGTGGTCGTGGAAGGGGAGATCATCGTCGCCGCCACGGTCCGGCTCGATCGCGAGTCCCTGGTCTATCTGCTCCGCGTGGGGACGACCGGCGAGATCGTTTGGTCGGCGTACCTCGGCTCCGCGCAGAGCTGCGGGTTTCTCGGCCTCGCAGCGACAGGCTCCACGCCGGCGGTCCTCGATGAGACCGTCTACCACCTCTCCCATCAGGGATTCCTCGCCGCCGCCGACGCTCGCGACGGGACGATCGCGTGGATCCTCGAGTACCCGGTGGTCTCCCCGCAGGCAGAGAAGGAAGCGATCCGGGATGAGAACCGCTGGCATCCCAGCCCGGTCCTGCCGCTGCCCGACGGCGAGATCCTGATCGCGCCCCAGGACTCTCCGCTGCTGATGGCGGTGCGGAGGAGGGACGGGGCGATCGTCTGGAGAGCGGAGCGGCAGCAGCACTCGGCGATCCTCGGCTGCGACGAGCGCCGGTGCTACCTGTCGGGGTGGCAGGTCAGCGCCGTTTCCATCGAGGCCGGCTCTCGGGGCTCCCTCCTCTGGTCGCGCTCGCTCGACGAGACAGCGGACTCGCCGCTCGGGATCGGCCTGTACCGCCCGGGCCAGCTTCTCGTCAGCACCCACCGCGCCCTCCTGGAGATCCACCCCGAGACCGGCGATCTCGTCCGCAGAGATCTCTGGGCGTTCCCCGGCGGCGGGGGCAATCTCCTGCTCGCGGGCGAGCACCTGGCCGTCGTCCACCCCGGGGGATGCATGGTCTACAACGGGTACGAGGCGGAGGTCGCGCACCTCGAGCGCCTCCCCGCCGATCCCGCCGAGACGCCGCTGCTGCAGGCCCGGCTCCGACTGCGCGTCGGCGACGTCGAGACGGGCCTGGCCTTCCTCGAGAGCTGGGCCGAGGCGCCGCCGCCCGCGCCCGAGCTGAACTCGCCGATGGATCGTCTCCGGCTAGAGCTCTCGGAGATCATCGCAGAGGCGGCGGCCGCGGCCGAGCCGGCCCTCGCCGCGCGCCTGCTGCGGGCCAGAGTCCAGGTGGAGCACGCCGCCTGGCGCAAGGTCGAGGCTGCGATCCAGCTCGCCGACCACCTCGAGCGGTCGGGCGACCGCGCCGGAGCCGTCGATGCTCTGTACCTCGCCCTCGCCGCGGACTTCCCCCCTACCCAGCACACCGTCGAGGGCGGCGGCGCCGAGTTTCGCATCGATGCGGCGACCTTCATCCGAGACCGCATACTCTCCCTCCGCCGCGCCGAGCCGGACCCGGCCGCGGCGTTCGCGGCCATCGAGACGAAAGCCGAGGAGCAGCTGGAGGAGGCCTACCGGAGCGGCCGCAGCCGGATGGGGAAGACCTCGGTCGCTTATCTGGAGCTGCTCCGCCGGTTTCCCTTCACCCGCGCGGCCGCGCAGGCGTACCTCGACCTGGCCACCTTCTACGGCGACTACAGGAATCACGAGAACGCCGCGCGATGCCTCCTGGAGTACCTCGAAGAGTTC
>JAFGKN010000494.1 GCA_016928605.1 Planctomycetota bacterium
CCGCCGGGCCGTCGGCGGGAATCG
Organism: Planctomycetota bacterium; assembly: GCA_016928605.1. Lineage (GTDB taxonomy): Bacteria > Planctomycetota > UBA8108 > UBA8108 > UBA8108 > JAFGKN01. Next base: position 25 of record JAFGKN010000494.1, read on the forward strand.
ATCCCGCGGGCGAGATGTGGTCGGTGGTCACGCTGTCGCCGAGGAGGGCGAGGCAGCGAGCGCTCCGGATCGGCCGGACCGGCGGGACATCCGCGGTGATGTCGTCGAAGAAGCTCGGCTCGCGGATGTAGGTCGAGTCCTCTTGGAACGCGTAGAGCACGCTTCCCTCGACCTCCAAAGCGTTCCACTCCTCGCTGCCGCCGAAGACGTCCGCGTACTCCTCGCGGAAGATCTCGCTGCTCAGGCAGCTCGCGACGACATCCCGCACCTCCCGCTGGCTCGGCCAGATGTCGCGCAGGTACACGGGCCGGCCGCCCGGATCGCGGCCTATGGGGTCCGCCACGAGGTCGATATCCACCGTGCCCGCCAGCGCGTAGGCGACGACCAGCGGCGGCGATGCCAGGTAGTTGGCGCGCGTCAAGGGATGGACGCGGCCCTCGAAGTTGCGGTTGCCGGAGAGGACCGACGCGACGAGCAGGCCGCCCTCCTGGATCGCCCGCGGGATGGGCTCCGGCAGCGGCCCGCTGTTGCCGATGCACGTCGTGCAGCCGTAGCCCACGACGTGAAAGCCGAGCTGCTCGAGCGCGGAGAGCACACCGGCCGCCTCGAGGTAGCGGGTGACCACCTTGGATCCGGGCGCCAGGCTCGTCTTGACGTGCGCGGGGACAGAGAGCCCCTTCTCGACGGCCTTGCGGGCGAGGATGCCCGCGCTCAGCATCACCGTAGGGTTCGACGTGTTCGTGCAGCTCGTGATCGCGGCGATGACCACCGAGCCGTGGCGCAGCTCGCCGGGGCGCCCATCGATCTCGACCGGCGCGGAGCGCGCTCTCTCCGCATCCGCCGCATCGCCGAAGGTCTCCTCGAGCAGCCGCGCGAAGCTCTTCGCCGCATCGCGGAGCGGGATGCGGTCCTGCGGCCTCCGCGGCCCGGCGATGGAGGGCTCGACGCGGCCCATGTCGAGGCTCAGCGTTTCGCTGAACTCCGGCTCGGGCGTCTCGTCCGTCCGGAAGAGCCCCTGCTCCTTGGTGTAGCGCTCGACCAGGTCGACGAGGTCCTCGGAGCGGCCGGAGCCCGCGAGGTAGCGGAGAGTCTCGCCGTCGACGGGGAAGAACCCCATCGTCGCTCCGTACTCCGGCGCCATGTTGGCGATCGTGGCGCGGTCGGCGAGGCTGAGGCGGCCGAGCCCCGGCCCGCAGAACTCGACGAACTTCCCGACCACGCCCTTGCGGCGCAGCAGCTCGGTGATCGTCAGGACGAGATCCGTGGCCGTCGCCCCCTCGGGCAGCTCTCCGCACAAGCGGACGCCGACCACCTCCGGCGGCAGCATGTAGAGAGGCTGCGCCAGCATGCAGGCCTCGGCCTCGATGCCGCCCACGCCCCAGCCGACGACGCCGAGGCCGTTGATCATGGTCGTGTGGGAGTCGGTGCCCACGAGCGAGTCGGGGAACGCGACCACGGCGCCGCCGTCGTCCCTCGTCTGGACGACGGTCGCCAGGTACTCGAGGTTCACCTGGTGCACGATGCCCGTCGCCGGCGGGACGACGCGGAAGCCGTCGAAGGCCTTCGATCCCCAGCGGAGAAACTCGTAGCGCTCGCGGTTGCGCTCGAACTCCATCGCGACGTTGGCCCGGAGCGCCGAGGAGCCGCCGAAGCGATCGACCTGCACGGAGTGGTCGATCACGAGGTCGACGGGGATGACCGGATGGATGCGCCGCGGATCCCCGCCGAGCCGGGCCGTGGCGCTCCGCAGCGCCGCCAGGTCGACCACCGCCGGCACGCCGGTGAAGTCCTGCATGAGGACGCGAGCCGGCTTGAAGGGGATCTCCCCGCGGCCGGGGCTCTTCGCGCTCCAGGACGCGATGGCCGCCACGTCCTCCTCGCGCACCTGGAAGCCGTCGCACTGGCGGAGCGCGGCCTCGAGCAGGATCTTGATGGAGAACGGCAGGCGCGACACACGGCCGATCCCGCCCCTCTCGAGCACCTCGAGGGAGCAGATCTCGACGGAGCCCGAGGCGATCGCGAGGCGGCGCGGGGAGCCCAGGGGGTGCTTGGATCTCGTCATGGTCGGCAGTCTTCCTGAAGGTTCTCGAAGCCGGACCGCGGGCGGCGCGCATCGGGCGCGCGGGCCGCAGCGGCGGGAAGCGGATAGCGAAGGCGAGTCCCTTCCGCCCGGCGGCGCGGCCCCGGAGGCCGGTTCAGGCGCTCCCCTGAAGCCCCAGCCGCTCGGCCTCCTCCCGGAGAGCGTCGATCGCGATCTGGATGTGCTCCGCCGGATCGACGCCGAGCTCCTCGATGCCTCTCTGGATGTCCTCCCGGCTCACGGCGGCGGCGAACGACTTGTCCTTGAGCTTCTTCTTGACCGATTTGGGAGCGAGGGTGGCGATGCCGTCGGGCCGCACCTTGACGCAGGCCACCAGAAAGCCCGCCAGCTCGTCGACGGCGAAGAGAACCCGCGCCAGCAGGCTCTCGCGCGCCACGGCGGAGTACTGCGCGTGACCGAGAATCGCCGTGCAGATCTCCTCGTCGACCCCCAGCCGGCGCAGGTTCTCCACGCCCACGAAAGGGTGCTCCTCCTCCGTGGGGTGCTTCTCGTAGTCGTAGTCGTGGAGCAGCCCGGTCACCA
>JAFGKN010000495.1 GCA_016928605.1 Planctomycetota bacterium
AGCCTCTACCGGCTGAAGACCCTCCAGCGAGCCTTCCCCCGCGGCAGCCTGGCGACGAGCGTGGCCTACCAGCAGAGTTTTCTCATCGTCCGCTTCCTCGTCGAGCGGTGGGGCGACGAGTCGATCCCGAGCCTTATCGACCGGCTGGAAGCGGGGGAGGACGCGCTGGCCGCCCTCTCCGCTGTGACGGGGCTGAGCGCCGAGCGCTTCGAGGAGGAGTTCACGCGGTACGCGGCCGGCCTCCACTCGCTCGTGGGTTCCCTCGTGGCGCTTCTCAACGTCTGGACGGTGGCCGGCCTGCTCGCCGTGGTCGCCATCGGCCGCTATCTCCTGCGCCGCCGGCGCCTTCTCCGGCGGCTGGCCGAGGAGGAGGCCGCCGGGGAGCCGGCGGGCCCCGGCGGCGCGGTCCGGGAGACGACTGCCCTCGACGGGGAGGCGGCCGAGGAGGAATCTCCCTCCTGATCCTGCCAAAATGGCACTTTGCCGCTGGAATGTAGTGGCGCCTCTGGTAGACTACGTCCATCCGGGCACGCTGTCAGCGTCCGGATCTGCCGTAGTGGCGCGCGCGCTCGATCGGCGCAGAGACAGGGACAGGGAGTCGTACCTTGGCGGACACGAACATCTCCTCCGCTATTCGGAGGGCCGGGAGCTGGGAGGTCGACGTCGCGGCTATGGCCGGGACGCTCGTGCACGAGATCAAGAATCCTCTCAGCACGATCAACATCAACGCCCAGCTGGTGATCGAGGACTGGAAGGAAGCCGACACGCCGCGGGAGCGGCGCACGATCCGGCGGCTGACAGTCATCTCCTCGGAGATCCAGAGGCTGGAACACATCGTCCAGACGTTTCTCCGCTTCACCGAGCGGCACGAGCTGAACCCTCGGCCCTCCAGCCTCAACCTCCTCGTGGAGGATCTCGCCGAGCTCGTCGGAGAGGAGGCCTCGGGAAACGACATCCGGGTGCGCCTCGGCCTCGATCCGCATCTCGAGGAGTTCTCCTTCGACGCCGACCTGATCCGGCAGGTCCTCCTCAACCTGGTCCAGAACGCCCAGCAGGCGATGTCCGGGACGGGGGGAGGCGAGCTGATCCTGAAGACGCGATCCGTCGAGGATCGCGGCAGGCGCTGGGCCGTCTGCGAGGTGATCGATACCGGGCCGGGAATGAGCCCTCGATGCCTCGACAAGATCTTCGATCTCTACTTCTCGACCAAGGATGAGGGCAGCGGCCTGGGGCTCGCCATCTCCCGGCGCATCGTCGAGGAGCATGGAGGTTTCTTCAGAGTGCAGAGCGAGGAGGGCAAGGGCAGCCAGTTCTCCGTCTACCTGCCCCTGTCCGCTTGAGAGCGATGGGCGAGCGAGACGAGCGAAGGAAAGGCACCGGCGACTTCGAGAGCAAGGGAGCGATCCTGATCATCGACGACGACCGCAACCACGCGCGGGGAAGCGCGGACGTCCTCGAGTCGGTGGGATACTCCTGCGATGTCGCGACGGGCGGCCGCGAAGGACTGGAGATGCTGCAGCGGCGCCAGTACGACCTGGTCCTGACCGATCTGGTGATGGGCGACGTCGACGGCATGGAGATCCTCCGCCGCGCGCAGGAGATCAATCCCTTCGTGGCCGTCATCGTCTTCACGGGGCACGGGACGATCGAGAACGCGGTGGAGGCTCTCAAGAAGGGCGCCGTCGATTACCTGGTCAAGCCGCTCGACATCGACGGCCTGCGGATCCGCGTGCAGAAGGCCCTGGAGCGCCAGGAGCTGGTCAAGATCAACCGGGATCTCGAGAGAAGGCTCGACCGCAGGTTCGGCTTCGGAGGGATCATCGGCAACAGCGAGTCGATGCGCAAGATGATCGACCTCTGCCAGCAGATCGCCGAGACGGACGTCGCGGTCCTCATCTCCGGGGAGAACGGCACGGGGAAGGAGCTCATCGCCAGGGCGATCCACGAGAACAGCCTGCGGAAGAAGCGGCCGCTGGTGCCCCTCAACTGCGCGGCTCTCTCGCCCCAGCTCGTGGAGAGCGAGCTCTTCGGCCACGAGAAGGGGGCCTTCACGGGGGCCACCTTCCAGAAGAAGGGCCGCTTCGAGTACGCCGACAACGGGACGCTGTTTCTCGACGAGGTGGGGGACATCCCCCTGGAGACGCAGGTGAAGCTCCTGCGGGTGCTCGAGGGAGGAGAGATCACCCGCGTCGGCTCGAACGAGCCGATCAAGGTCAACGTCCGCATCATCTCGGCCACCAACCGCTCCATAGAGAAGCTGATCGAGGAGGGGCGGTTCCGCGAGGACCTCTACTACCGCCTCAAGGTCGTGCCCATCCACCTGGCTCCGCTGCGCGAGCGCCGCCAGGACATCCCCCTGCTCGTGGATCATTTCATCAAGGACTTCTCCCGGATCTACAAGAAGGCGATCACCGGCATCGAGAGGGAGGCGCTGAACGTGCTCACCTCCTACTCCTGGCCGGGCAACGTCCGCGAGCTCAAGCACGCGATCGAGAACATGGTCGTCGTCTCGCGAGGCAACTCGCTCACCCTCGACAACCTCCCCGAGAGCATCTATCGGAGCGAGCGCAAGCCGAGTCCTGACTTCAACTCCCTCGCGGGGATCTCGCTCAAGGAAGTGGAGAAGATCCTCATCCGCAACACCCTCTCGCAGACGGGAGGCAACCGCCAGGAGGCGGCGAAGATCCTCGGCATCGGAGAGCGCACGCTGTACCGGAAGCTCAAGACGTATCAGCTCTCCTGAAGGGCTCCGGCGGACCAGCGGCGCCGCGCTCCCCCGTCTCCGTCGCCGGCGTCCCGGACCGTCCGAGCTTCTCGAGGGCGGCCCCTGCTGGAGGCGGCCGGCGTGCGGCTCCCGGCTCTGTCACGCTGACAGCCGGAGACAGGCGCGGGAGACGGTGCTGCCACCTTGGCAGCCGCCCCGGTCCGGGAAAGCGCGGCGGAGCGGAGGGCGTATGACATAACCTACTGAACGGACTGGCTTTGAGCGAAAGGCGCGCGGGGGCTGGTACAGGATTTGCACCTTCCCACGTCCTCGAGACCGATATGAGGTCTCGGAGACCGATCGCAGGCAGCGAGCGAGCCGAGCTCGCCGGCAGCAGCCTGGATCGCCGATTCCGATGGCGGTTCGAGCAGCGGAGCGAGCTCCCGCCGGAGCAGCCTGCGGTCGCTGATTGCGCTGACGATTCGAGCACCGAGAGCCGGGAGGCCATGCATGTCGAAGATCATAGGGATCGATCTGGGAACCACCAACTCCGTCGTGGCGGTGATGGAAGGGCAGGAGCCGATCGTCATCGCGAACGCTGACGGCAATCGACTCACTCCGAGCGTCGTGGCCTTCACCGACAAGGGGCGTCTCGTCGGTACACCCGCCAAGCGCCAGGCGGTGACCAACCCCGCGCGCACCGTCAACTCGATCAAGAGGTTCATGGGACGGCGGCACGAGGAAGTCTCCGCGGAGGAGAAGAACGTGCCCTACAGGATCACCGGCGGCGCGAAGGACCTGGTGAAGGTCTCGGTCGACGGCAAGGAGTACACTCCGCCGGAGATCTCCGCGATGGTCCTGCAGAACCTGAAGGAGACCGCGGAGGCCTATCTCGGCGAGAAGGTGACGAGGGCGGTCATCACCGTCCCCGCCTACTTCAACGACTCGCAGAGACAGGCGACGAAGGACGCCGGCTCGATCGCGGGCCTGACCGTGGAGCGGATCATCAACGAGCCGACCGCCGCGGCTCTCGCCTACGGCCTCAAGGGGAAGAAGTCCGGCGAGAAGATCGCGGTCTTCGATCTGGGCGGCGGCACCTTCGACATCTCGATCCTCGAGGTCGACGAGGGCTTCTTCAAGGTGCTCTCGACCAACGGCGACACGCACCTCGGAGGCGACGATTTCGACAAGATCCTCATCGACCACATCGCAGACCAGTTCAGAAAGGACCAGGGGATCGACCTGCGAGGCGATCAGATGGCTCTCCAGCGCCTGAAGGAGGCCGCGGAGAAGGCCAAGTGCGAGCTCTCGACGAAGACAGCGACGGACATCAACCTGCCGTTCATCACTGCCGACCAGTCGGGGCCGAAGCACCTGCAGATGGAGATCACGAGGGCCGAGTTCGAGCACCTCATCGAGCCTCTGCTCGAGAGGTGCCGCAAGCCGTGCGAGCTGGCCATCAAGGATGCGGGGCTCAGCGCAGGCCAGATCGACGAGGTCGTCCTCGTGGGCGGTTCCACTCGGGTCCCCTCGGTCCAGGCGCTGGTCCGCCAGCTCTTCGGCCGCGAGCCGAACCGGTCGGTCAACCCGGACGAGGTCGTCGCGCTCGGCGCCGCGATCCAGGGAGGCATCCTCCAGGGCGACAGCAATCTCAAAGACGTGCTGCTCCTCGACGTGACCCCCCTCTCCCTCGGCATCGAGACCCTGGGCGGTGTGATGACTCGTCTCATCGAGCGGAACACCACGATTCCGACGACGAAGAAGGAGATCTTCTCGACGGCGGCCGACAGCCAGCCAGCGGTCGACATCAAGGTCTTCCAGGGGGAGCGCGAGATGGCGCGGGACAACCGCCTGCTGGGCAACTTCACGCTCGACGGCATCCCGCCGGCGCCTCGGGGCGTTCCCCAGATCGAGGTCTCGTTCGATATCGACGCGAACGGGATCCTCAACGTCTCCGCCAAGGACCTCGGGACTGGAAAGAAGCAGTCGATCCGCGTGGAGTCCTCCAGCGGCCTCTCCAAGGACGACATCGAGAAGATGAAGAAGGAGGCCGAGTCGCACGCGGAAGAGGACCGCAAGAAACGCCAGCTCATCGACCTGAAGAACCAGGCCGACAACATGAGCTACCAGATGCAGAAGATGATGGAGGAGCACAAGGAGGTCATTCCCGAGGATCTGCGGACTCGCCTCCAGGCGGCCCTCGACCAGCTCAGGTCCGCCCGGGAGAAGGAGGACGAGCAGGGCATCAAGAAGGCGATGCAGGACGTCGAGAAGATCGCGCAGGAGGTGGGGCAGAAGATCTACGAGAAGGCCGGCGCTGCGGGAGCCGGCGGCGCGGCGGGCGGCGCCTCCGAGAAGCCCTCCGACAGCTCTGGCGGCTCCGGGCCAGGAGGAGAGACCATCATCGACGCCGACTACGAGGTCAAGGACTGACCAGCGCTTTGGCCTCTCCTCGAACTGGTCGTATGATGAGGGTGCCCGTTCAGCAGGTGCGAGCTCGCCTGCGGGGACTCGGCGGAGCGGGCCAGTGGTTTCCAGCGAGCGGAGCGGCTCGCCGGATGCCGGAGAGCCTGCGCCGCGCCGTCCGGGCGGAGCGAGCCGGCGCATCGACCGGCGTCGGCGCCTTGCGCTCGTCCATGCGGACCTGAGCGGCCGCAGAGAGCGGTCGCTCGGAGGGCCTGCGGGGCGGAAGCCGGGGAGGCCTCTCCGGCGCGCCGCCCGATGCCCCCTGTCCGCGAGCGACGGCCGGCAGCCGGGCGTCGATTTCCGGCTGAATGTCCCCGGCGGACCGTTCGATATAGGATGGCAGGGAGGTACCTCTGCGATGATGGAACCGCGGCAAGTCTACGACCTGATCGAGAAGAGTCTCGAGCTCGAGGATTACAGGGACTTGAACTGGTCCGGGAGCTTCGACGACTACCTGCGCATCGTCTCCGAGAACCCTCGCGTGTGCCGCAGCGCGTTCCAGCGGCTGCACGACATGATCCTCTCCTACGGGTCTTCCGAGTACAAGTACATGAAGGAGAAGATGACGCACTACTCCTTCTTCGAAGATCCGATCGACAATGGCCAGGACGCGATCTACGGTCTGGACAAGCCGCTGATGCGGCTGGTGGGGCACATCAAGGCGGCGGCGCACGGCTACGGCACCGAGCGGCGTGTCCTTCTCCTCCACGGCCCGGTGGGCAGCGCCAAGTCGACCATCACCCGCCTGCTGAAGAAGGGGCTCGCGGCCTACTCCCGTACACCCGAGGGCGCCCTCTACTCCTATCGCTGGAAGATCTCCGAAGGCCCGGATGCGGGAGTCCATGCCTGCCCGATGCACGAGGAGCCCATCCACCTCGTGCCGCTCGACTCCCGCGAGAGGCTGCTGGCCGACGTCAACGAGAATCTCGACGCGGGGTACCAGCTCTCCGTCACCGGCAACCTGTGCCCCTTCTGCCGCTACTACTACAACCGCCTCCTCAAGGAGTACCAGGGCGACTGGTCGCGGATGATCGGCCACATCGAGGTCTACCGGCTGATCCTCTCGGAGGAGGACCGAGTGGGCATCGGCACCTTCCAGCCCAAGGACGAGAAGAACCAGGACTCGACCGAGCTCACAGGAGACATCAACTACCGGAAGATCGCGGAGTACGGATCGGACTCCGACCCGCGGGCGTTCAACTTCGACGGAGAGTTCCACATCGCCAACCGCGGGCTGCTGGAGTTCATCGAGGTCCTGAAGCTCGATGTCGCCTTCCTCTACGATCTTCTGGGGGCGAGCCAGGAGCACTGCATCAAGCCGAAGAAGTTCGCGCAGACCGACATCGACCTCGTGATCCTCGGCCATACCAACGAGCCGGAGTACCGCAAGCTGCAGAACAACGAGCTCATGGAGGCCTTCCGCGACCGGACGGTCAAGGTCGACGTCCCGTACATCACCACTCTCAGTCACGAGATCCAGATCTATCAGAGAGACTTCAACAGACAGAAGGTGCGGGGCAAGCACATCGCTCCCCACACCATCGAGATGGCCGCGATGTGGGCCGTGCTCACGCGTCTCGAGGATCCGAAGAACCACCAGCTCACGCTGCTGCAGAAGCTGAAGCTCTACGACGGCAAGACGATGCCCGGATTCACGGAGGACAACGTCAAGGAGCTGCAGAACGAGGCCCGGCGCGAGGGGCTCGACGGCATCTCGCCCCGCTACATCCAGGACAAGATCTCGAACGCCCTCGTCAACGACGAGAACCTGCACAGCATCAACCCCTTCATGGTGCTCAACGAGCTGGAGGGCGGCCTCAAGCATCACTCGCTGATCACGAGCGAGGAGCAGAAGAAGCGGTACTCCGATTTGCTCGCGGTGGTGAAGGAGGAGTACGAGGACATCGTGAAGAACGAGGTCCAGCGGGCCATCTCGGCCGACGAGGAGGCGATCGCGAAGCTCTGCGCCAACTACATCGACAACATCAAGGCGTACACGCAGAAGGAGAAGGTGCGCAACAAGTACACGGGTCAGGAAGAGGAGCCCGACGAGCGGCTGATGCGGTCCATCGAGGAGAAGATCGAGATCCCCGAGAGCCGCAAGGATGACTTCCGGCGCGAGATCATGAACTACATCGGAGCCCTGGCCGTCGAGGGCAAGCACTTCGACTACAAGACGAACGCGAGGCTTCAGAAGGCTCTCGAGCTGAAGATCTTCGAGGACCAGAAGGACACCATCAAGCTCACCAGCCTGGTTTCATCGGTCGTGGACAAGGAGACCCAGGAGAAGATCGATGTGGTGAAGCAGAGGCTGATCAAGAACTTCGGCTACGACGAGGTGAGCGCCACCGACATCCTCAATTACGTGGCATCGATCTTCGCCCGCGGCGACACCAAGAAGGCGTGAGTCCGCTGTGGTTCAGAGAATCGATCCGGATTCCAACCGCTTCCGCCAGATCGTCAGGGGAAAGATCAAGCAGAACCTGCGCAAGTACATCTCCCACGGCGAGCTGATCGGGAAGAAGGGCAAGGACATCGTCTCGATCCCGCTGCCGCAGATCGAGCTGCCGCGGTTCCGGTACGGCAGCGAGCAGAAGGGCGGCGTCGGCCAGGGGGAAGGCGAGGCGGGCACTCCCATCAGCCTCGAGCCGGGCCAGGGACTGGGCGCCGGCCAGCACCCGGGCGATCATATCCTCGAGGTGGACGTGACTCTCGAGGATCTTGCGGAGATCCTCGGCGAGGAGCTCGAGCTACCCCGCATAGAGCCTCGTGGAGAGAGGATGGCGGAGACCGCGAAGGACCGCTACACCGGGATCCGTCGCGTCGGCCCGGAGTCGCTCCGCCACTTCAAGAGGACCTTCCGCCAGGCTCTCAAGAGGCAGGTGATCTCGGGAGTGTACGATCCGGAGCATCCCGTGATCGTGCCCCTGCCCGAGGACGCGCGCTACCGAAGCTGGAAGTCCAGGTCGCTGCCCGAGGCGAGCGCGGTGATCATCTACATGATGGACGTCTCGGGATCGATGGGGCACGAGCAGAAGGAAATCGTCAGGATCGAGAGCTTCTGGATCGACACGTGGCTTCGCTCTCAGTACCGGCAGATGGACACGCGCTTCATCATCCACGATGCGGTGGCTCGGGAGGTCGATCGAGAGACGTTTTTCCACGTGAGGGAATCGGGAGGAACCCGCATATCATCCGCCTATCAGCTGTCGCGGGAGATCATCGAGAGCGACTACGATCCGGCGCAGTGGAACATCTACCCGTTTCATTTCTCGGACGGAGACAACTGGGGCGGGGAGGACACCGCCGTCTGCCTGCGCCTTCTCGAGGAGTTCTTCTTCGAGACGTGCAATGTCTTCTGCTACGGGCAGGTGAAGAGCGCGTACGGCAGCGGGCAGTTCATCAAGGACCTCAAGGAGCGCTTTCCAGACCGGGAGCGGCTTCTCCTCTCGGAGATCAACTGCCGCGATGACATCGTGCGATCGATCAAGAGCTTCCTGGGAAAGGGCAGATGACAGCGACCGGCCTCACCGCAGAGCTCGCCGAGACGGCCGCCGAGATCCGGCGGCACGCGAAGGACTACGGACTCGACTTCTTCGAGGTCGTCTTCGAGATGCTCTCCTCCGAGCAGATCAACATGGTCGCCGCGTACGGAGGATTTCCCACGCGCTATCCCCACTGGCGCTTCGGGATGGCCTACGACGAGCTCCAGAAGGGCTACGTCTTCGGGCTCCAGCGGATCTACGAGCTGGTGATCAACAACGATCCCTGTTACGCCTACCTGATGAAGGGGAACAGCCTCGTCGACCAGAAGCTGGTGATGGCGCACGTTTACGGCCATGCGGACTTCTTCCGGAACAACTGCTGGTTCCGCGAGACGAACCGCAAGATGATGGACGAGTTCGCCAACCACGGAGTCCGCGTCCGGCGCTACATCGAGCGATACGGGCTTCAGGCCGTGGAGGAGTTCCTCGAGAGCTGCCTGTCGCTCGAGAACCTGATCGACATCCATTCGCCCTTCATCCAGCGCAGGGCGCCGGGTCGCGAGGAGGAGCCGGAGATCCATCGCACGCAGCCTGCGCGCCTGCGCGCCAAGTCCTACATGGATTCCTTCGTCAACCCACCGGACGCCATCGAGGCCGAGCGGCGGCGCCTGGAGCAGGAGACACAGAAGAGGCACAAGTTCCCCGAGGAGCGGCAGCGGGACGTCCTGCTCTTCCTCATCGAGAACGCGCCGCTCGAGCGCTGGCAGAAGGACATCCTCTCGATCATCCGCGAGGAGGCCTACTACTTCGCGCCCCAGGCGATGACCAAGATCATGAACGAGGGGTGGGCGAGCTACTGGCACTCGACGATCATGACCGAGAAGGTCTGCAACGCCTCGGAGATCGTGGACTACGCGGACCATCACGCGAGGACGATGGGAACGCAGCCGGGCCAGCTCAATCCGTACAAGATCGGCCTCGAGCTTTATCGGGACATAGAGGACCGCTGGAATCGCGGGCGCTTCGGCCCGGAGTGGGAGTCCTGCGATAGCGCCGAGAAGAAGGCGGCCTGGAATCTGGACGTGGGGCTGGGTCGCGATAAGATCTTCGAGGTCCGCGCCATCTACAACGACATCACGTTCATCGACGAGTTTCTCACCGAGGAGTTCTGCGAGCGGCACAAGCTCTTCACCTTCGAGTACAGCAAGCAGTCTCAGGCCTACGTGATCCAGAGCCGGGATTTCAAGGAGATCAAGCAGAAGCTCCTCTTCGAGCTCACCAACGCCGGGCAGCCCTTCATCTGCGTGGAGGATGCAAACTACAAGAATCGAGGCGAGCTCTACCTCTACCACGACTTTCAGGGCGTTCCGCTCAAGGCGGACAGCGCCAGGGAGACGCTGGCTCACCTCTTCAAGATCTGGGGGAGACCGGTGCACGTCGAGACCGCCACCGACAGGCGCCGCAAGCTCCTGACCTTCGACGGCTCCCGGCACGAGGAGAAGTTCATCAAGTGATCCGCTGACCCGAGCCGCAACAGCCGGATGCGGCAGCGAGGGACCGGAAGCCCCCGGCGGGCACGAGCCCATCAGACGGCCCGGCGCCGTCGTTTCATGGTTCTACGCGATGGAAGCCATTCTGAAGAACGTCAAGGGAGCCGCGGCTGACCGGCTCATCCTTCTCGCCAAGGGAGACAAGGACTACGGCGGAGACGATGACCTGGATACGTCCGCCAGGGGTCTCGTCCGCCGCGCCATCCGGGGCGGGATGTTCCGCGGGGCGAGGGGAGAGGTCTTCCACCTCCTTCTGGAGAAGCGGTCGGCGACCGGTTGTCTGACGATGCTGGGGCTCGGCGAGAGGGAGAAGATCGACGGGGAGACCCTGCGCCGCGCCTTCGGGGCGCTGGCGAGGGCCACACGCCGCGATGCGCCCCGCCGTGCCTCCGCCGGCGACATCCAACTGCGGCTGGCGGACGCGCCCTCGCGCGAGGTCCTGGAGAAGGTCGGCTGGGAGGCCGGAGTGCGGGCGATGGTGGAGGGCTATGTCCTCGGCGGGTACTCCTTCGACGCCTGCAAGTCGAAGCGAAAGAGCCCCGGAGGCGCGCCGCTGCGGCTGGTCCTCGGTCCGGGAGCCATCGGCACGCGGCGGCAGCGGGAAGCCCGGGCGGGCCTGCGCATCGCCCGCGCCGTAGCCGAGGGTGTGCGTCTCGCGAGGGACCTCGCCAACACGCCGGGCAACGATCTCTACCCCGAGACGCTCGCACGGGAGGCTCGCAGGCTGGCCCGATCCACATCCCTCAGCTGCCGGATTCTCGGACCCCGCGAGCTCGCGCGCCTGTCGATGGGAGCCATGCTCGGCGTCGCCCAGGGGAGCGCTCACCCGCCTCGCCTGATCGTCCTGGAGTACCGTCCGGGGGGCCGGGCGCGGAAGACGCTGGCGATCGTGGGGAAGGCGGTGACCTTCGACAGCGGCGGCATATCGCTGAAGCCCGCCAAGGGCATGGAGGAGATGAAGTTCGACATGGCCGGCGGCGCGGCCGTGCTCGGAGCGATGGCGACCCTCGCGCGGCTGCGGCCGAAGGTGCGCCTGATCGGCATCGCCGCGGCCGTCGAGAATCTGCCCGGAGGCTCCGCGATCCGCCCGGGAGACGTCCTGCGCTCCGCCTCGGGAAAGACGATCGAGGTGATCAGCACCGACGCCGAGGGACGTCTCGTGCTGGCGGACGCGATCCACTACGCGCGCCGCTTCCGGCCCGATGCGGTGATCGATATCGCTACCCTGACCGGAGCGGTGGTCGTCGCGCTCGGCCACGCGGCCAGCGGGCTCATCTCCACGGACCGCGATCTGGCGCGCCGGATCCTCAGCGCAGCGGACTCGAGCGGAGAGCGGGTCTGGGAGCTCCCCCTCTACAAGGAGTACTCGAGCGCGGTGCGGAGCAAGGTCGCTGACGTGAAGAACGCCGCGGGCAGGGAGGCCGGCGCCTTGACGGCGGCCGCCTTCCTCGCCGGCTTCGCCGACGGGCTCTCCTGGGCGCACCTCGACATCGCCGGGACGGCCTGGACGGAGCGGACGGCGGGCTACCTCCCGGTCGGAGCGACGGGCGTCGGCGTCCGGCTCCTGACCGATCTGGCGCTTTCCCTTGCGAAGGGGCGGGGCTGAGGGTACCCCTTCTCCAGGAGCCTCCGGAGGAGCACCACAGGGCGTTCCCTGCCGGAGAGGCGCCCCGGCTCCTCGCGGCGGCAGCCAGCCCGGGCGGCATCTCGCTCTGGAAAGGCCTCACGTTCTTGGTATAATGCGGCCTTGGCTTGTGTTAGCTATGTGTTAACCGAAGGGAAAGGTCAGCGATGACGATCGCCCTCAGAAACAACAGCGAGTTGCGTGGTGGATTTCGCCGGGGGACCTTCTCGACCGCTCTGGCGGCGGTCTTCTTCCTGGGTGTTCCGGCCCGAGCCATCGAGGAGGTGCGCGCCTCCCACATCCTCGTGGTCAGCCAGGAGGAGGCTCTTCGTGTCCGGAGCGAGATCATCCAGAAGGGCGGCGACCTCCAGGCGTTTGCCGCCGCCTGTCTCGATCACTCGATGGACGCGACGACCAAGCCGCTGGGAGGAGACCTCGGCTGGTTTCCGCTGCGGGGGAAGATGGAGGCGCAGTTTGCCACCGCTGCCTTCGCCCTCAAGACCGGCGAGATCTCGCAGCCCGTCCAGTCGACGAGCGGATGGCATCTCATCTTCGCGCGGGACCGCCGCGACCGCCCCATGGGGCAGCCGTCGGCGACCCCCTCGACTCCGGCGACCCCCTCGACTCCGGCGACCCCCTCGACTCCGACGACTCCGACGACTCCACCCGGAGACACAGGCTCTTCCGATGCCCTCATCCCCCCCCCGGCGCCGGGTGGAGAGACGCCGCAGCCGGACGCGACGGCGGTGGC
>JAFGKN010000003.1 GCA_016928605.1 Planctomycetota bacterium
CGGTCGATCCGGCGGGACCTCCGCCCACCACCACGACCTCGTAATCGCCGACGATCTTCATGGGTTGTCCGTCTCCTCGGATGCCGCCGGGGGAAGGATCTCGACCACCTCGGCGATCGGATCTCCGGATGCTCCGATCAGGACATTGCATCTTCCGTACAGCCATCTCGCGCCGGGGAGCTGGAAGGCCCGCCGTATCGGATCGTTCGCGAAGACGCGGATGAAGGCCGCGGGGCGGCTCGAGCACTCCACGCCGTGGGCGCCGAGGATGCTTCCCAGCGGCTCCCGGCCCTCGATGACCTTCTCCCGCACCTCGTGAGGAAGATCCTCGAGGTGGATGCGGATGGCTCCGTACTCCAGCGGCCGGCGGGAGCGCTCCCCCTCCAGCACCAGTTGGCGGGAGAGCCGGCTTCGGCTCAGGCTCTTCTGCAGGATGCGCAGCGTGATGGGCTCGCCGTGGTGCTCGATCAGCCTGGAGGTCATGTCCCCCTCGTGCACGAGGAGGTGATGGTACGGCTCGGGGATCTCCTCGGGCTCGATCATCTCCGCCTCGACAGGCGCCCGGCCGGCGACTTTCTCGTAGAACCGGTTCAGCAGGCCGAGAATCTCGGATCGTTTTTCCACCACGAGCATGCTTCTCCTCTGCCGGCCGCCAGCGAGCGGCCTGGTCTCACGTGTATCGCGCGCCTCGGTGCTGCGGCAGGAAGAAGCCGTGCAGCAGCTCATCCACTCTCAGAAGGGAGGCGCGCGTGAGCTTCACCTCATCGCCGCCGAGCTCGATCAGCCCGCCGTCGCGGTAGTCCTCGAGAGGATGCGCGAACTTCTCGTAGATGTCGGTCTGGAACTTCCGCAGGAAGTAACCGCGGCTCACGCGGCCCAGCTTGAGCTGCAGGATGAGCTCGCGGACTAGCTTCTCTTCCTCGGTCATGGTCAGCGCGCGGTGGATCGGAAGCTCGCCGGCGGCGACCCTCGCGGCGTAGGGCTCGAAGTCCTTCTCGTTCTGGTAGTGCGTTCCGCCGAAATGGCCGAAGGAGGCGACGCCGAGGGAGATCATGTCCGCTCCGCGCCAGAGGTAGTCGCGGTAGAGGAACTGGTAGCGCTCCGGGTCGCGGACGGCCGTGTAGGCGCTCGTGACCGTGTAGCCGGCCGCCTCCAGATCTGCGAAGGCCTGCCGCGTCCAGGCCCGCTTCGTCGGCCAGTCCGCGACGGGGGCGATGATCTCTCCTCGCTCCTTCATCCCCTGGTAGATCACCGTGTTGAAGGGGATCTCCATCTGGTAGATCGTGACGCAGTCCGGCTCGATCTCGATGGCCTTGCGGACCGAAGCCAGCCAGCTCTCCTCCGTCTCGTTCAGCATCCCGGCGATCAGGTCGATGTTGATCTGATCGAATCCGATGGACCGGGCGTAGCCATAGGCGCGATGGATCTCCCCGGACAGGTGCGCGCGGCCGTTCGTGCGAAGGATGTCGTCATCGAAGCTCTCGATGCCGAGGCTCAGACGCGTGATGCCGAGCTTGCGGAGCGCCCGCAGCTTCTCCTCGTCGAGGGTTCCCGGCTCGCACTCGAAGGTCACCTCCTCGACGCCGTCCCAGGGGATGATGCGCTGCATGGAGCCGAAGAGCCGCTCCAGCTCCTTCGGCGGCAGGAAGGATGGAGTGCCTCCGCCGAAGTAGACGTACCGCGGAGATCGTCCCTCGATCAGCGGCTTCCCGGCGTAGATCTCCAGCTCGCGCACGGCGGCGTCGACGTAGCGCGCGATGCGGTCCTTGCGCGCATCGCGGCCGGTGTAGACGCGGAAGTAGCAGAAGTGGCATCGCCGCCGGCAGAAGGGGATGTGGACGTAGATTCCGAGCGGAGTCTCGGGCGCCGGCGAGCGGTCCAGGGCCTCGAGCACCTCGCTCCGCCGCTCGGGAGTCCAGAACGAGAAGGGAGGATAGTTGGCGACGAAGTAGTTCCCCGCCGTCGTCTGGTTCGTGTTCTCGGGAGAGACTTCTGTGGGCGAGCTCATGATCGTTCTCCGAGCGCGGCTCGATACATGCCGGCGAAGTCGCGGGCCGAGACTTCCCTCGGATTGAATCCCGCGGTCCACTGCGAGGCGGCCTCCTCCGCGAGCTGCTCGAGGTCCGGATCGCGGACGCCCATCGCGGCCAGCGAGAGGGGAAGACCGGTCCGCTCCAGGTGTGTTTCGACATACGATGCGATGGCCTCGACCGCCACGGCGGGCTTCTCCGCGCCGGCCGCCAGACCGGCCGCGAGCGCCAGATCCCGGTAGATGGCCCTCGCATCTCCGTCCTCTCCGTTGAAGCGGATGACCACCGGCAGCATCACGCCGACGGCCTGGCCGTGCACCGAGCCGTGATGCGCCGTCAGCGGATTGGCCGCGGCATGGGCCGCTCCCAGCATGCTGTTCTCGATGGCGGTCCCGGCGAGCGCCGCGCCCAGAAGCGCGCGGCCCCGCGCCTGGAGGTCCCGCGGATCCAGGAAGATTCCGTCCAGTCCCTGGACGCACAGGCGGAACGCTTCCCTGGAGAACATCTGCGAGAGGGGTGTTCGCTTGCGCGTCACGGCCGACTCGATCGCATGCGAGAGCGCGTCGATGCCGGTGCTGGCCGCGACGGCCGGCGGCTGCGTGAGCGTCAGCACGGGATCGAGGATCGCGACGCGCGCCGCTGCCTTGGGATCGCCGCACGCCATCTTCACGCGCGTCTCCTCCTGCGAGATCAGCGCGAAGGACTGGCACTCGCTTCCCGTGCCCGCGGTGGTGGGCACGGCGATCAGCGGGAGCATGGGCCGCGCCGCCTTCCCGACGCCCCAGTAGTCCTCCATCCGTCCGCCGCCCGTCAGGACGAAGTTGCATCCCTTGGCGGTGTCCATGCTGCTGCCGCCCCCGAGGCCCACGATGGAGTCGATCTCGCACTCGCGGGCGGCCAGGACGCACTGATCGACGATCGAAGTGGTGGGGTTCTCGACGACGCCATCGAACGCGAAGACCTCGATTCCCGCCGCCTCGAGCGACTCGCGCGCGCGGCCGGCGTGCCCCGCCCTGACGATGCCGGGGTCGGTGACCAGCAGCGTCCTTCGCCCTCCCTGTTCGCGGACCAGCCCGCCCAGCCGCGCGAGGCTGCCGGGGCCGAACACGATGCGCGTCCGGGGCTGGAAGTCGAAGATCTCGGGGCTGGTTGCGTTCACGGTCTCTTTCGATCGCGGTCTGCCGGCGGGAGGCGTATGGCACGGACAGGAGGCCATCGGACGATGGAGCTCCAGGATCATCCCGCGGCGGTCTGGATGGATCGTCTCCGGTACAGGAA
>JAFGKN010000066.1 GCA_016928605.1 Planctomycetota bacterium
CGGGCGAAGGCGCCTCGGGCTTCATGGCTCGAGACGTGAGCGCGGCGTCGGACTTCCACGCCTTCCGGGAGAACCGCTGCCGCCCGCTGGACCTCGAGCTCGAGGTGGAGTACACGGCGCGACCGACGCACATAGAGGTCTCCGGACACCTCATCGACACCAGGGGCGAAGACCGGGCCGTGACGCTCGTCTTCGCCCTGCCGCTCGACCTCGAGGGATGGACCTGGGGCGACGACATCCGCCGCGGCCGCCGGATCGCGGGGAGCGCCGAGTACATCCAGGCGACCGGGGTACGGTGCGGCGCGACGGGGACTATGTCGCTCTACCCCCTGGCGCCGGTCTTCGACGAGACGAGTGGCCTCGCCCTCGCGATCGACATGGACCGGCCGGCCGTCCATCGGCTCTCGTATCACGCGGGGACAGGGCAGCTCGCGGTCGGCTTCGATGTCGCTCTCGTAGCCGAGACGAGGAGATTCCCGCGCCGCGCTCCACTGCGCTTCATCATCTACCGCTTCGATCCTCGGTGGGGATTCCGCGCCGCCTTCGAGAAGCTGCAGGAGATCTACCCGAGCTACTTCGAGGTCCGCTCTCGCCGGCAGGGCATCTGGATGCCCTTCACCGACGTGAGCACGGTCCAGGGCTGGCGCGACTTCGGCTTCCGCTACCACGAGGGGACGAACAACGTCCCGTTCGACGACGACAGCGACATCCTGAGCTTCCACTACACCGAGCCGATGACCTGGTGGATGCGGATGCAGAGCTCGAGCCCGCGGACGCCGGACGCCGCGCGGAGCCAGCGCGACAAGCTGGCGGCCGGCGGCGAGGGCCAGCCGTCGCGCATGGCCCGCGTCGCACAGACCTGCGGCATGGAGGACGAGGCCGGCGAGCCCTGCCTGCTCTTCCGCGACACCCCCTGGTGCGACGGCGCCGTCTGGAGCATCAACCCCAATCCCCACCTCCCCGGCGAATCGAACGGCGCCACGGTCCACTGGAGCGAGGAGATCAGGAACAGGCGCTACGGGCCGCAGGCGAAGGGCGCGCTCGACGGCGAGTACCTCGACTCCCTCGAAGGATACGTGACCGCCGAGCTCAACCTCCGCCGCGAGCATTTCATCCACAGCACGGTGCCGCTCACCTTCTCGCGGGTCTCGCACCGACCGGCTCTCTTCAAGGGGCTGGCGATCCACGAGTTCACCCGCTGGATCTCGGCCGACGTCCACGCGATGGGCAAGCTCCTCTTCGCGAACGGCGTCCCCTACCGGTTCCCGTTCCTGTGCCCCTGGCTCGACGTGATGGGCACCGAGACGAACTGGCTCCGCGGCGGCCGCCTCGCGCCTCCATCCGACGCGCAGCTCTGCCTCTGGCGGACGATGGCCGGCGCCAAGCCGTATCTCCTCCTGATGAACACCGACTACAACGCGCTCGGTCCGGAGCTGGTGGAAGAGTACTTCCTCATCTCCCTCTTCCACGGCTTCTACCCCAGCATGTTCAGCCACAACGCGTCGGAGGATCCCTACTGGAAGAACCCGCGCTGGTACGATCGAGATCGCCATCTCTTCGTGAAGTATCAGCCGCTGATCCGTCGGGTGGCCGAGGCGGGCTGGCGGCCGGTGACGCACGCGAGGTGCACCGATCCGGACATCCTCGTCGAGCGATTCGGACCGGACGAGAAGGGCTGCAGCTTCTTCACGCTGCGCAACCCGACCGGCGAGACGCGCGGCGGACGCCTCGTGATCGATCCGCGAGCGCTTTCGATATCCGCAGAGCAGCGCGTCGAGTCGCTGGAGGCGCGCGAGCTGATCCGCGGCCTCGAACTCGAGGACGAAGCCTGGCGCGTCGCGGTCCGGCTCGGCCCGGGCGAGGTCTGGGCCATCCAGGCGTGCCCTCGCCGGTGATCGACGAACGAGAGGCCGGCGCGATGTCGAGATCAGACGACACCGAGCGAAAGCTCGCCCTGGCCGAGAAGAGCACCCTTCTCCCTCTCCTCGAGCCGGAGACCCGCGGCTTCCTGCACGGTCTCGCGCGGAGTCTGCGCCTGAGCTTCCAGGAGATCCGCCGGCTGGCCGAGGCGGCGCGCGATCTCGAGATGTGGCGCGAGGAGCATCTGCCCGCGCTCTGGCGCCGCATCGAGGAAAGCGAGCGCTCTCCGGCTGCGGGGCCGATGCGCAAGAAGCGTTTGCTCGACGCTCTCGAGCGCCGCATGGGCGAGCTGCGCCGCCGGCCGAAGGAGTACCCGGCGGAAGGGCTGGACCATCCGCAGCGGGCGCCGCTCGCTGTCGTCGAACAGGAGTCCGACAAGAAGATCGTCGGCGACTGCCCCGTCGCCTCGGGAGAGACCGTCTGCTGCCAGCTCCGCACGATCGACGCGGTCGAGAACTGCGCCTATGCCTGCAGCTACTGCATCATCCAGACCTTCTACGGCCGCGAGGCGGTCGTGGATGCCAGGCTCGGCGAGAAGCTCAGGGCCATCCAGCTCGATCCGGATCGCTTCTATCACTTCGGCACCGGCCAGTCCTCGGACTCCCTCGTCTGGGGGAATCGCGCCGGGATGCTGGACGCACTGTGCGAGTTCGCCGCGAGCCATCCCAACATCCTGCTCGAGCTCAAGACGAAGTCGGCGAACGTCGCCTATTTCATGGACCGGATGCCGCCGCCGAACGTCGCCTGCAGCTGGAGCCTCAACACCGGGACGATCATCCGCAGCGAGGAACACTTCACAGCCGGCCTCGACGAGAGGTTGGCCGCAGCTCGCAAGGTCGCCGACCGCGGCGTGAAGGTCGCCCTCCACTTCCATCCGATCGTCCACTACAGCGGCTGGGAGGAGGAGTACGCGCAGCTCGCCCGGCGCGTCCAGGCGGAGCTCGATCCGGAGGATGTGCTCTTCGTCTCCTTCGGCTCGGTCACCTTCATCAAGCCGGTGATGCGGCGGATCCGC
>JAFGKN010000496.1 GCA_016928605.1 Planctomycetota bacterium
AGGCAGAGACAGAGGCAGAGACAGAGGCAGAGACAGAGACAGAGGCAGAGGCAGAGGCAGAGGCAGAGACAGAGGCAGAGGCAGAGGCAGAGGCAGAGGCAGAGACAGAGGCAGAGGCAGAGGCAGAGGCAGAGACAGAGGCAGAGACAGAGGCAGAGGCAGAGGCAGAGACAGAGGCAGAGGCAGAGACAGAGGCAGAGGCAGAGGCAGAGGCAGAGGCAGAGACAGAGACAGAGACAGAGGCAGAGCCAGAGGCAGAGGCAGAGGCAGAGACAGAGGCAGAGGCAGAGGCAGAGACACAGGAGAAAGCGGCGCGGAGGCCGTCGCCTCAGGACATCACCGAGGCCCCCCTCACGCCGAGCCCCTTCCGCCTGCTCCGCGAGGTCGAGAAGGCGCTCGACCGCGCCGGGGAGATCCCCGCGACGGCGCGCGAGATCTACGTCTTCACCGATCTGGAGAGGCCGGAGGATGCGGGTCCACAGGCGGGGAGCTGGAGGCTGGTCCACGAGCGGTGCGACGCGATGCGCCCGGCGCCGCGCATCGTCGTGGTCGACTGCGGCGGACCGGCGGCGAACCGCTCCGTCGTCTCCCTCGAGGCGCCGGATCGAGTCGCCGGAACGGATGAGCCGGTGATGCTGAAGGTCCGGGTCGCGGCCTGGGGCGCGCCGCCCACGGCGACCCCGCCGGATGCCGCTGCGGCTGCCGATGCGGCTGCCGATGCGGCTGCCAATGCGGTTGCGGATGCGGATGCGGATGCCGGTGCCGGTGCCGGTGCCGATGCGGCTGCCGCTGCTGCTGCGGATGCGGCTGTCGATGCGGTTGCGGCTGCCGATGCGGTTGCGGCCGCCGATGCGGCTGCCGGTGCCGGTGCCGGTGCCGATGCGGCTGCCGATGCGGGAGCGGGAGAACCGTCCTCGCCGCTGCCCGAGTCCTTCACCGGCCGCCTCTTCGCCGGAGAGCAGCTCATTCTCGAGAAGAGCCTCGAGGTGGCCGCCGGCCAGAGCGTCGAGGTCTCTATCGAGCATCGCTTCCGGAGCGCGGGAGAGACGAGGATCCGGTTCGAGATCGATGCCGACGGCCTCCCCCTCGACGACGTCCGCTACCTCGCGCTGCAGGTGCGGGACCGGCTGGAGGTGCTCATCGTCGAGCCCGGTGCAGGCGCTGACACCGGGAGCGCCGGCGAGCTCATCTACCGCGCGCTCTGGCCGGAGATGCCGCAGGAGGCGCAGGCTCCTCGGACGATCCTGCGGCCGGTGCGCGCAGCGAGTCTTCTGGAGAGAGACATCGACTCCGCGGATGCGATCATCCTCGCCGGCGGGCTGCGGCTCGATGCCCTGGGGGTCGAGCGGCTCGAGCGGAGGCTCGAGCGGCGGGCCGGAGGGCTCATCGTCTTCGCGGGTCCGGATGCCGACGCGGAGAGCTGGGCGCGGCTCCTCTTCCGCGGCGGGCGAGGCGCGCTCCCCGCCCGGCTCGTCGAGAGGGATCTGGCCGCGGCCGCGCCCTTTCACCCGGCGGAGATCGACACCGGCCACCCGGCGCTCGATATCTTCCGCGATCCCGCTGAGGGGGATCTCTCCCGAGCGGAGGTCCGGGCCTACTGGCGCACGGACTCGCTGGCCTCGGAGGCCGCCGCTCTCGCCCGCATCGACCGCACGTCGTCTCCCTGGATCATCGCCGCCGCGTACGGGAGGGGCCGGGTCGTGCTCTGCACATCCCTCGTCTCGGAGCCGGACAGCGACCTCTACCGCACGCCGCTCATCGTGCCCCTCCTGCACCGGCTGGTCCGCTTCGCCGCCGCGCCCGCCGCCGCCGAGGCGCAGAGGCATGCGGGCGAGGAGATCCTGCTCGAGATCTCCCCCGGAGCGGCGCCGGCCGGCGGGGAGGTCCAGCTTCCGGGGGGAGCTGTGCGTCCGCTCGAGCTGATAGAGCGCGACGGGCGCTGGACGGCCTCTGCGGGACGCGCGGCGCGCCCCGGCTTCTACGCGGTGGAGATCGAGGCGCCCGCAGGAGGAGCGTCCGAAGGCGCGGCGCCGGGCGCGGAGGCGAGTGCAGCGGCGCGGACCTCGGCGGGCGCGACGGAGCACCTCTTGGCGGTGAACTTCCCGGAGGGCGAGTCGCGGATGGAGCGCTACGGCCGCGAGGAGATCGACGCCATCGGCGAGGCGTCGGAGATCAAGGCGGCCTCCGATCTCTCCGCGATCCTCTCGCGACGGCGGATCGCGCGCTCCGATGTGGAGCACTGGCCCTACCTGGTGGGAATCGCGCTGCTCTGTCTCCTCGCGGAGCTCTGCCTGCTGCGCGGATTCTCAGGAGGCTATCGGCCGGCCGGCGATGCGTCCGCGGGGCAGAGCGATGAAGCGGGCGCCGAGCAGCCGTCCGATGCGAGCGCGGCACAGCGCGGCGATCGCGGCGATCGCGGAGGACCGACGCGCCTCGAGCCGCGCGGCGATGCGGCCGCGGCGCAGGACGCACCCGCGAGGAGCGGCCCGGCGCCGGAGGAGGCTCCGTGATGGTCGCGATATGCGCCGGCCTCCCGTTCTCCGCGATGCTGCCAAGCGGCGCGCTGCTCCTCGCAGCCGGCGCGCCGGGGGGTGAGCTGGTCTTCCGCTGGCTTCCCCCCTGGCTCTTCCTCATAGCGGCGGGAGCGCTCGTCGCATCCACCATCCGCCTCTACGGCCGCGACCGGCAGCGCGTGGCGGGATGGCGCGGATGGGCGCTGACCGCTC
Organism: Planctomycetota bacterium; assembly: GCA_016928605.1. Taxonomy (GTDB): domain Bacteria; phylum Planctomycetota; class UBA8108; order UBA8108; family UBA8108; genus JAFGKN01. The sequence continues at coordinate 2,727 of JAFGKN010000496.1, forward strand.
TGCGCGGCGCCTCGATGCTCCTCCTGCTCTGCGTGCTGCTCGACATGGCGTGGATCGAGCGCAGGATCGAGCGGATCCCTAGCACGGTGCTCCTCGTCGTCGACACGTCCGCCAGCATGGGTCTCGGCGACGATCACCGCTCGCCGGCGGCCCAGAGCGATGAGGCGGCGGCTCTCGGGATTCCGTCGGTCGGCGGTCTCAGCCGCATCGACCGGGTCCGCAGTGCGCTCGCGAGCCCCTGGCTCGACGGTCTGGCCGCGCGCCACCGGATCGCCGTGGCGACCGTGGACGAGACGAGCCGGCTCCTCACCGATCCGGACGCGCCGCTCGAGAGCGCGGAGCCGGTGCGGACCGCTCTGGAGAATCTCGCGGCGGCGGGGTCGATCACGAACCTCGCTTCGCCGCTCGTCGATCTCGCGCTCTCGATGCCGCGGAGCCGCCTGGCCGGCATGATCCTCTTCAGCGACGGGAACCATCGCTCGGGCGACGACCCCCGCCGCGCGGCGGGGATGCTGGCGCGGCTCGGCGTCCCCATCGTCGCGATCGGCGTGGGAGCCGATGACCATCCCGACGACGTGGCCGTCGCGGGCGTGGAGGGAGTCACGCGCGTCTTCACCGGCGATGAGATCGAGCTCGAGGCGCAGATCACGGCGTGGGGAAAGCCAGCCCGCCGGGTCCCCGTCGAGGTGAGGGACGGCGAGACGACGGCCGCCGAGACCGCCGTCGATCTGCCGCCGGGCGGAGGAACCGCGCGCTCGACGATCCGCATCCCGGCGGGCGCCGCCGGCCGCAGGAGAATCACCATCTCCATCCCCCCGCAGCCGGACGAGGCGACCGCGCTCAACAACCGGAAGGATGTCTGGATCGACGTGGTGAGCGAGGAGGCTCGCGTCCTCTACCTCGAGAGCGGGGCTCGGTGGGAGTACCACTACCTCCACGAGACGTGGCAGCGCGACGAGGCGACGCGGCTCGAGTCGTTCCTGATCACGCCGCCGCCGGAGAGCCGGCTGCCGGATGGATTCCCGCGCGATGCGGACGCGCTCTTCGAGTTCGACGTCGTCGTGATCGGCGACGTGAGCCCGGAGCACTTCACGCAGCGGGGGCGGGAGATGCTGGCCGCGTTCGTCGTTTCGCGCGGAGGCGCGCTCCTCCTGATCGCGGGCGAGGACCACATGCCCTACGCCTGGGCCGGCACTCCGCTGGAGCCGCTCCTGCCGGTCTCGCTCGTCTCGCCGGCGCCGCCGCCGGATCTGGGCCGCCGGCTCGCGCGGCGGGGCCAGCGTCTCGTCCTCACCGCGGAGGGAGAGGCGTCGCCGGCCTGCAGGCTCGCGGCCGGCCGCGAGAGCAACTTCGATCTCTGGAGCCGGCTGCCTCCCCAGAGATGGTTCTGTCCGGTGGCCGGAGGGCGCGATGGGAGCGTGGACCTGGTACAGGTCGAGGTGGAGCGCGCAGCGATCGGCGGAGTGCCGTGGCCTTCCAGCGGCGGCGCGGCAGGCGCCGACGAGCGGGTCCGCATCCCGGTCCTCTCCCTGCGAGAGCAAGGCGCGGGGAGGGTCATCTACTCGGGCATCGATGCGACGTGGAGGTGGCGCACCGGGCAGGGCGTTCATCTCTTCGAGAGGTTCTGGAAGCTCCTCCTGCGGTCGGCGCTCCTCGAGCGCCTCCAGGCGCGGGACGATCACGTCTGGCTCGGGACCGACCGGGTGGTCACCGACGGCCGCACGGAGATCGCGATCCGAGCGCTGATCACCTCCGCCGAGCTGCGATCGGCGGCCGAGAATCTCGTCGACGCCGTCGTGCGCATCGA
>JAFGKN010000497.1 GCA_016928605.1 Planctomycetota bacterium
AGCGCCTCGATCCTGCGGGTGGCCTTGAAGTCGAGAGAGGCCGTCGGCTCGTCGACGAGGAGGATCTCGGGCTCGAGGGCGAGTGCCCGCGCGAGGCAGAGCCTCTGCTGCTGTCCCCCGGAGAGGTGGAGCGCGCTCTCCTCGAGGCGGTCCTCGACCTCTTCGAGGAGATCCGCATCGGCAAGTGCCTTTCGCATGCGCTCGCGGATGGCCGCCGCGCCGAGGCCCAGGGCGAGGCGCAGGGGGATGGCGAAGTTCCTCGCGATCGAGACCGGCAGGACGTTGGGCGACTGGAACACCATGGCGGCCCGCCGGCGCAGATCGGCGGTGTCTACCCGGTCGCGGTTCACGTCGATCCAGCGGCCGTCGAGCCGGAGCCGGATACTCCCCTCGGTGCGGGCCGAAGGAAAGAGCTCGTTCAGGCGGTTGATCGCGCGCAGGAGAGTGGTCTTCCCCGACCCCGAGCGGCCGATCACCACCGTGATCTCGCCCGGAGATGCTCTCAGCGAGAGCCCGTGAAGCACGCGCCGCGCGCCGAAGCTGACGGAGAGATCCCGGATATCGACTACCGGCTCCACTTTCGCTCGAAGCTCCTTTGCAGCCAGAAGGCGCAGGCGAAGAGCGCTGCCGTCAAGAGGAGGAGGACGAGGGCGCATCCGAAGCCCTCGTCGAGCTCCGCGCGGTCGCGGTGCTCGCTGGCGAGCACGTAGATGCGGAAGGGCAGGGCCTCGAACTTCTCGGTGAGCCCACGCGGCAGGCCGCTCGTGGCCACGACGCCCGTGAGGAGGATGACGGCCGTGTCCTCGGCCGCCCTCCCGATGCCGAGGATGCACCCGCTGAGGATGCCCCGGCTGCCCGCCGGTATCAGGACGCGCGTCACGCTCTGCCACCTCGTCAGGCCGATCCCGGCGCCCGTCAGCCGGAGGCTGTCGGGAAGCCCCGCGAGCGAGTTGTACGTCGCGCGGGAGATGCCGGGGAGGACCAGCACTGCGAGGCAGCCGGCGGCCAGGATGAGAGAGGTGTTGGCTCCGGGGAGGATCGTGCGGCGGAGAAAGATGATCAGCGTGAATCCGAAGAGCCCCATCACGATCGAAGGGATGGAGGCGAGCAGATCCACGCCGAAGCCCAGGATGATCTGCAAGCGATGCGACGCGTACTCCGAGAGGTAGACGCCGCTGGCCACGCCCACAGGGATGGCGAGGCATGAAGCCACGAGCACCAGAGCGCAGGTCCCCGCGAGCGCCGGCCAGATGCCGCCGAAGACCGGCTGCCGCCCGGTGATCGCGGCGAGGGGATCCGCATCGCCGAAGAGGAGCCGGAGCCCGAGCGCGCCTCCGCCCCGCGAGGCGAGATAGCCGACGAGGACGAGAACGGCCGCGAGGATGATCCCTGTCGATACCCAGCTTCCGGCCAGGAGCGCGCGGTCTGCGAGCCTTCGTCTCATCGCCTGCGCCTCCCGGCCGCCGACTGGATCCATCGCACGGCGAGCGTCAGGCTGGCCGTGACGAGGAGGAGGATCAAGCCGCTCGAGAAGATCGAGAGGTAGGCGGGGCTCTGGCTGTCGACGGCCAGCACCATGGCGATGTGAGCGGTCAGCGTGCGGGCGGAGTCGAGGATCGACGACGGCCATTGAGGCGAGTTTCCGGCGAGGAGGAGGGAGACCATCGTGTCGCCGAGAGCGCGGCCCAGAGCGAGGATCGCCGCGACCACGAGGCTCCGCGAGGAGACCGGCACCAGGACGCGGAAGATCTCCTGCGTGCGGCTGAGCCCCAGGGCGGCGCAGGTCATCCGGACGGAAGGGCCGAGGCCGCTCCACGACGCGTGCACGAGGAGCACGATCGTCGGCAGGATGAGCACGGAGAGCACGAGAGACGCCGTCAGGATGGAGAAGCCGCCGCGGCCCGCGAACGCGGAGCGCAGCGCCGGGACCAGCAGGATGACGGAGACGAAGGAGTAGACGATGGTCGGGATGCTCGTCATGAAGTGGACGGCGGCCAGCACCGGTCTGGCGAGCGCAGGGGGCCCCAGTCCCTGCACGAAGGCGCAGACTCCCAGCGCCAGCGGGAAGGCGATCGCGAGCGCGAGCGATGCGATGAGGAGCGATCCGGCGAGCATCGGCAGGATGCCGAACTCTCCGCCGACGGGTTGCCACCGGCCGCTCAGGATCCCGGCGATCGCGCCGGGGCGGAAGAGGGGCAGGGAGAAGTAGACGAGGAAGGCGAGGATGAGGAGGACCGCGCACGCCGACGCAAGAGCGGCGAGCAGCAGGGATCCCTCCAGCCACCTCTCCCGCCGCGCTCTGCGCGTCGCTCCGTTCACGTGAATCGGCACCTCGGTGGGAATCGCCGCGGCTCGGTTACCGGGAGACAGGGATGTACCCGCACTCCTCGATGATCTTCGCCCCCTCTGGGCTCAGGATGTAGTCGATGAACTTCTTCGCGAGGCCGGCCGGCTCGCCCTTCGTGTTCATGAAGAGCTGGCGGTTCACCTTGTAGACGCCGCTCGTGGCGTTTTCCTGGGTCGGCTCGACACCGTCGAGCACGATCGCCTTCACGCTCTCGTCCACGTGGCCGATCCCCAGGTAGCCGATCGCCAGGGGGTCGCCGGCGATCGCCGTCTTCATCGCGCCGTTGGAGGGCACGACCTTGGTGGATGCCGCCACCTCTCCCTTCGCGAGCGCTGTCGTCCAGAAGACCTCGCGAGTCCCGCTCGCCTCGTCGCGGCCGTAGAGGCTGATCGGCCCGTCTGGGCCGCCGATGACCTTCCAGCTCGAGATCCGGCCGGCGAAGATCTCGCGGCACTGATCGGACGTCAGCTCGGAGACCGCGTTGTCGGGGTGCACCGCCACGGCCACGCCGTCGATCGCGAAGGCGAAGGACTTCAGCCCGTACTTATCGACCTCCTGATCGCTGAGGGGGCGCCCGGTGTTGCCGATCTGGACGAGGCCTTCGCCCACCTTCTGCACCCCGACGCCCGAGCCGCCGCCCTCGACCGTGATGCGGATGCCAGGATCGGCCGCCATCAGCTTGGCCGCGGCCTTCTCCATGACGGGAATGTGCGCCGTGCCGCCGGCGATGCCGAGGGTCTCCACCTTGGACGTGCAGCCGGGAAGCGCGAGGGCGGACAGGAGCGCGACGGCTATAGCGCTGGTTCGCATCATGGCTCGGTTGCCTCACTGCGAGTGGAGTTCGCCGGCTGCAGTGGCCACGCGCGGGCCGCATCTCCTGCCCGACGAGCGATGTGGTTATACTCCGCCGCGGCGATGGGGGTCAATGCCCGCCCCTCCCGCCCGGGGAGCACCCGCCGCCGGAGCCACCGCCCTCGCCTCATCTGCCCCTCTCGCTCCATCTGCCCCTCTCGCCGCAGCCGCCCCGCCGCGCTGGGGGAGGGCGCGATGCGCGTCTGTGGCCGCGGCGGCCGGGGGCTCGCGCATCGCGCCCTGTCGGATGGGATTCAGAGAGAGATCGCCTGGGTGGGGCACTCGTCCACGCACACCCCGCAGTCCTCGCACTTCTCGGCGTCGACGACGGCGATGTCATCGACGAGCGCGATGGCCTCGCAGGGGCAAACATCGACGCACGATCCGCATCCGGAGCACTTTTCCTTGTCTACGACTGCTGCCATTCTCTGTCGTCCTTTCTGCCGGGATCAGCCGGAGCTTTCGAAACATCCTACGATCAGGCGTCTTCTTTACTGGCTCCAGGGGCGCGATGCAACTGTGCGCCAGGAACTTCGCGCCGCGCCGGCCGCCGGAGCAGCCGCGGGCCGTCAGGAACGCCGGGTGGCTTGCTCCTCCGCCTCCGGGCGGGCCGCCGCCTGAGCGGCGTCTCGAAGACCGGAACCGGTCGCGAGGCCCTCGACGGCTTCCACGGAGCGCGTGGTGTCCGGCCCGGGGGGAGCGGTCCGGAGAACGGGGCGGAGACGGTCGATCCGGGGCTGCATCGAGCTCCACCAGCGGGCGGCATCCTCCTGCGTCCAGCGGCCGCTGTCCTGGAGGCGCTCGAGCGAGCGGCGCAGATCCCGCGCCGATGCCGGGCGATCCTCCGGTCTCTTCTCGAGACACCGCAGGATCAGGTTCTCGAGATCGGCGGGAAGCGCTACGCCGCGGGCCGCCGACGGCGGGTCGGGAGGGGTCTGGAGATGGTGGCTGCAGATCTCCATGAAGTTCGTCGAGTGGAAGAGGCTCCGGCCCGCGAGGAGAAAGTAGCCGACGGCGCCGAGAGCGTAGATGTCGCTCCGGCCGTCGACCTGCTGCGGCGAGCGGATGGCCTCGGGCGACATGTAGAGCGGGGTGCCCGTGATGGTGTCGGCGCCGCTGGCCGATGTGTCGAGACGTCCCTCGATATCCTTCACGAGCCCGAAGTCCACGACCTTGACGGTGTCGAGGACCGTTCCGCGCTCGCAGAGGATGATGTTGGCCGGCTTGATGTCGCGGTGGATCAGCCCGATGGCGTGGGCCTCGATGAGCGAGCCGCACGCCTGCTGGAGGATGTGGATGGCCCTCGCCGGCGGCTGCGGTCCGTCGAGCTTCACGAGGCTCTCGAGATCGAGGCCGTCGAGATACTCCATCGCGTAGTAGAACACGCCGTCGGGAGTCCGGCCGTAGTCGTAGATCGAGATCGTGTTGGGATGCGTGAGCCGGCTTGTCAGCTGTACCTCGCGTTCGAATCGCGCGAGGCAGACCTCGCCGGCCCTCTCGGGGCGGAGCAGCTTGATGGCGGTCGGACGCCGCAGCATCGCGTGGCTCGCCCTGTAGACCTCTCCCATGCCCCCCTCGCCGATCTTTTCCTCCAGGGAGTACTGGCCGAGCTGCCGCGCCTCGCGGACCTCCTGCTGGAGGCCGTAGATGATCCTGGAGCCGACGGAGGCGATGGCGGCGGTCACGCCGCACCAGACGGCGAGAACGGACGTGCTGAGGAGGGCGTCGATGCGCGCGGCCTCGGGGCCGGCTGCACCGACTGCGCTGGGATCTCCTCCTCCCGAGACTGCGGCGCCGGAGCTCAGGAGATGGTGGGATCCGATGAGTACGGGGATGGCCGCCAGCACGCTCGTGAAGAGAGTCTGGCCGCCCGAGCTGGGGACGATGACGGCTCTCGCCAGAACCGCGTTGGTGATGAGCAACGGACCCACGAACTCCGAGTGGCGCGTGAATCCATCGGCGGAGGCGTTGAGCCCCAGCAGGATGCCGACAGCCAGCAGGGAGCCCACGTCGATCAGCGCCAGCAGGAAGCGGCTGACGCTGCCGCTGCGGCAGAGGAGATAGACGGCGAGGAAGACGGCGCAGATGCCGAGGTGCAGCGCGTTGCCCCAGCTCGTGAACCAGCGGAGAAACGTCGTCTCCACGGTCAGCGCCGAGAGGACGTTGATGAAGATGTAGTGGGCCGCCGCCAGCAGGAAGCAAACCAGGCCGAAGAGCGCCTGGCGCTTCTGGAGAAAGCTCCTCCCTTCCTCCGAGTCGCAGGGGGCGGGCCCGCAGGCGACGGAGATCTTGATGTCGGGGGCTTCGGCGGCGGGAGACATGGCCGGATTGTAACCGATGCTCCGATCCCTCGAAATTCCGTAGCGGTGAATCGCCAGAACCTTACACTTTCTGCGGGAAGGCGGCCGCTGATCCGACGGGGGGCGACTGACGCGCGAGCCCGGTCGCGATCCCGCTGCCTCGGCGCAGGGCTGCCGCGACCACAGGAGTACAACCGGAGGTAGATCGATGCTCCGACCGTTTCGAGAGCTGGCCATCGAGGACCCAGCCGACCTCATCTTCGCGAAGGCTCCGCGCCCGCTCGAGACCCTGCGCGGTCTCTCCATCGGCGGTGGTCTGGTCTATCCCGAGATCAACTTCACGCTGCCCGCGATGGAGGTCTCGGCCTCCGCGATGCCGGAGATCATCGAGCAGTACCGGAGCATGATCGCAGGCGCCCTCAAGCGAGCTGCGGAGCTGGATGCCCCCGGAGTCGTCGTGGAGTTCGAGACCCTGCCGCCCATGACGGAGAATCCGCTCTGGGCCCTGGACGTGGCGCGGGTACTCCTGGACGCGATGGAGGATCGCTACCAGAAGTCGGGTCTGATGTCGGCGCTGCGCGTAACCCCCAACGACAACCGCGAGATGGTGCGTCCTCCTCGCCTGCGCAGCGGGCCCCACTGGGAGTCGATGCTCCGGCTCTTCGACGAGGCCGCTGCGGCCGGCGCGGAGCTGCTCAGCATCGAGTCGACCGGCGGGAAGGAGATCCACGATGAAGCGCTCCTGATGTGCGATCTCCATCGAGTCGTCTTCGCCCTGTGCGTCCTGGGGGCGCGCGACATGGACTTCCTGTGGACCGCCGTCCACGAGATCGCGAGCCGGCGCGGCGCGCACTGCGCCGGAGACACCGCCTGCGGATTCGGCAACACCGCCATGGTCCTCGCCGAGCAGGGGATGATCCCCCGCGTCTTCGCCGCCGTGGTGCGGGCGGTCACCGCCGTCCGGTCGCTCGTCGCGTACGAGTGCGGGGCGGTGGGGCCAGGCAAGGACTGCGGCTACGAGAATCCGATCCTCAAGGCGATCACGGGCTTTCCCATGTCGATGGAGGGCAAGTCCGCGGCTTGCGCCCACCTGAGTCCCTTGGGGAACATCGCCGCCGCGACGTGCGACCTGTGGAGCAACGAGTCCGTCCAGAACATCAAGCTCCTCGGAGGGATGGCGCCCACGGTCTCCATGGAGCAGCTCGTCTACGACTGCCGTCTCCTCAACGCGGCATCGGCCGAGGGAGAGGCGTCCGCGCGCAAGCTGCGCGACTGGCTCGTGGCGTCCGATGACCGGCTCGATCCTCAGGCCTGCATCCTGAGGCCGGAGAGCGCCGTCCTGCTCGCCCGGGCGATCGTGGATGCTGGCAGCCCCTACCGGGCGGGCCGGGCCGCCGCGCTGGAGTCGATCCGCATCCTCCGCGAGGCGCACGAGCAGGGCAGGCTTCGGCTTTCTCCGCGGGAGGTCCCCTGGCTCGACCGGCTCCAGGCGAGCGCGGAGAGCCTCCCTGAAGAGGAGGACGGCTTCCTCTCCGAGCAGATGACGTCGGTCGATCGCTCGAAGTTCGTCCCTGCGGACTACGATCTGAGCTAGAAGCGCCGCCGGCGGCGCCCGGGATGCTCGACGATCGACCCCGCCCGGCCGCCTGCGCGTCGCTCCTTGCTGGCGGGTCGGAATCGCTCGCCCAGGCAGCCAACGCGTGTTCCATGACCGCGGCGAAGACTCGCGCAACAATTCGTGAAACCCCGTGCTGGCGGTCCCGGCCGTGGCCCCTGCAGCGGTGGACGTCGACGCCGCCGTATGCATAATGATCCGAGGATGTCTGTGGTGAGGCCGGGACTCTCTAGCGGGATGAGCCGTCGCAAGAAAGACCAGCAAGCCGCCGTTGTGACGCCCACCGAGGCCATCCTCGAGAGCATCTCCGACGGCGTCTTCACGGTGGACCTCCAGTGGCGCATCACGTCGTTCAACCGCGCCGCGGAGGAGATCACCGGGGTGCCACGCGCTGATGCCATCGGCCGGCGGTGTGCAGAGGTCTTTCGCTCGAGCATGTGCGACGCCGCGTGCGCTCTCCAGGAGACGCTGAGGACGGGCAAGCCGGTCATCGGCAAGAGCGGCTACATCATCGATGCGGACGGCGACCGCATCCCCATCAGCGTCTCCACCGCGGTCCTGCGGGACGCCGACGGCCGCGTCGTCGGAGGGGCCGAGACCTTCCGCGACCTCTCCGAGATCGAGGCGCTCCGCCAGGAGCTGGAGGGGAAGTACCGCGTCGGCGACCTCATCAGCCGGAGCCCCTTGATGCAGCGGGTGTTCGAGGTGCTGCCCGCCGTCGCCGCCAGTCCCAGCACCGTGCTGATCCTCGGAGAGACCGGCACCGGCAAGGAGCTGGTGGCCCGGACGATCCACTCGCTCAGCCCACGCAGCGCGGGGCCCTTCGTCGCGGTCAACTGCGGGGCTCTTCCCGATACGCTGCTGGAGTCGGAGCTCTTCGGCTACAAGGCGGGTGCGTTCACGGGCGCGCAGCAGGACAAGCCCGGCCGCTTCGCGCTGGCCGCAGGGGGCACGATCTTCCTCGACGAGATCGGCGAGGTCAGCCCTGCGCTCCAGGTCCGCCTGTTGAGGGTGCTCCAGGAGCGCACGTACGAGCCGCTCGGCTCCACGCGGTCGGAGAGCTCGGACGCGCGCGTCGTCGCCGCGACCAACAAGGACCTGGCCGGACGCGTGCAGGAGGGGATGTTCCGCGAGGATCTCTACTACCGCGTGAACGTCGTGAGGGTAGAGCTGCCTCCTCTGCGCCGGAGGAAGGAGGACATCCCCCTTCTCGTCGGACAGTTCATCGCCCGGTTCAACCGGCTGCAGCAGAAGTCCGTGGAGGGCGTTTCCGCGGAGGCGCTTTCGCTCCTCATGGCGCAGGACTGGCCGGGGAACATCCGCGAGCTGGAAAACGCCGTGGAGCGCGCTTTCATCCTCTGCGGCGAGGGGCCCATCGAGGTCGAGCACCTGAGCGAGGAGCTGACCGCGCGAGCTCTGGCGGCGGGCCGGGGCTCGCGATCCGCTCACGACATCCTCGATGCCGAGGCCATCCGGGCCGCTCTCGAGAGGCACGGCTTCAACCGCCTGGCGGCGGCGAAGGAGCTCGGCATCCACAAGACCACGCTCTTCCGCAGGCTGAAGAAGCTGGGCATCGCGCTTCCCGGAAAGGACGGGCGCTCCCGCCGCGAGCGGAAAGAGTAGCGCGGCCGCAGCCTGTGGGGCGGCATGGAGTAGCGATTCAGCTACTCTGTCGTCGTTCACGCCTGGCCTGCCAGGAGTTGCATCGCTTTTTGCAGGAAAGACTTGGAACGTTCCGCAGCGGGTGGGCACGGTTGGCCTGTGGCTTGCACTGCGAGGACTGCAGCGGGCCGCACTGGCTCCGGGCGGCTCGGGTGTCGCCGGAGCGGCCGTCGAGGCCGGCCCCTCTCAGCCTGCGGAAATGGTGGACAGGACCTCGGACGTTGAAGACAGCCTTCGCCTACCGGGAGGAACGGATCGCGCCGGTCTTCGACATCGCGCGCCGGATCCGCGTCGTCGAGGCCGAGGCCGGGCGGATCATCTCCGAAGCGGAGGAGGTCCTGCCGGACGATCCTCCGGTCCGAAAGGCGCTTCGCCTCGCGGACCTGGGAGTCGGCCTGCTGGTCTGCGGAGCGATTTCCAGGCCTCTCGGCGCGATGGTCGCCGCGTACGGCATCGAGCTGGTCCCGTTCGTGGCCGGCGACCTGCGGGAGGTCATCCAGGCCTGGCTGAGCGGCCATCTCGTCGAGGAGACGTTCGCCATGCCCGGCTGCCGCGGCCGAGGTCGAAGCCGCCGCGGGAGAGGATGGATCACGAATCAGGAGGATGCAGCGATGAACGGAGGAGGACGCGGTAGAGGCGGCAGAGGCGGTGGCGGCGGCGGTGGCGGTCAAGGCCGGGGCGGCCAGGGGCGTGGCCGCATGGGCGGCCCGCTCGCGGCGGGCGCGGTAGGCACCTGCCGCTGCCCGAAGTGCGGGCACCGCGAGCCGCACGAGCGCGGCGTGCCCTGTGTGGAGAGGCCGTGCCCGCAGTGCGGGACGGCGATGGTGAGAGAGTAGACAGATCTTGGATACCTGACGAAAGGAGGCTGCTGATATGCCTAGAGGAGACAGAACCGGCCCCATGGGGCTGGGACCGATGAGCGGCCGCGCGGCGGGATACTGCGCGGGCTACGGAGTGCCGGGGTATGCGAATCCGGCTTTCGGGTGGGGCTACGGGATGGGATTCGGACGAGGTCGCGGATCCGGCGGCCGCGGCGGAGGTCGAGGTTGGCGGAACATGTTCTACGCCACCGGCCTGACAGGCTGGCAGCGCGCCGCAGGCTATGCGGCTCCGTATGCTCCGTATGCTGCGGCGCCCGATCCGAAGCTCGAGAAGCAGGCGCTCCAGAGCCAGGCCGATGCCCTGCAATCCGAGCTGGAGCTGATCAAGAAGCGCCTCACCGAGCTAGAGAGCGCGGCGTCCGACGCATGAGCG
>JAFGKN010000498.1 GCA_016928605.1 Planctomycetota bacterium
CGCTCGCGCGCCGGGCCGAGCCAGAGGTCCCAGTCGAGATGCTCCGGCACGGGCTCCGAGCCCTGGGGGAGTGCGCGGGCGCCGGATCCGCCTCCGGTGTTCCAGACGTGCACCTCGCGCACGGCTCCGATCACGCCGGCCTGGACGAGCTCGACGGCGCGCCGGAAGGCCTCGCTGGCCGTGCCCTGATTGCCCATCTGCGTGGCGACCTTGCACTCCCTCGCGAGATCGCGGATCCTGCGGGCCTCCTCGACGAGGCGCGTGAGCGGCTTCTCGCAGAGGACGGGCTTGCCGGCTCGCATCGCAGCGGCCGTGATCACGGCGTGGCTGTGATCCGGCGTGGCGACCACGACGGCGTCGATCTCGCCGGCCATCGCATCGAGCATGCGGCGGAAGTCGCGGAACTTCCTCGCGGCGGGGATCCTGGCGAACGCTTCGGCGGCGCGCCGCTCGTTGACATCACACATCGCGACGACGTTCTCGCGCAGCGACGGGATGCATCCGACGAACCAGCTTCCGCGGCCGCTGACTCCGACGAGCGCGACATCCAGGGCGTCGTTGGCCGCGTAGGCTCTCGCCGAGCGCGGGCTCGCGAGAACGCTCGCGGCCGCGCACGTGGTCGAGAGGCGGCCGAGGAACGAGCGGCGGCTGATGCGCTTGGAGCTCGACATCGCAGGTCTTGCCTCCTCGTGAACGGCCTCGCCGGCCGGATCACTCCTTCGCGTTGAAGTGATGCAGCCGCGCGAGGCGCCAAGGGGCTCGCGTCAGCCGCCCGAGTATAGCACGGCGGCGGGAGACAGAGGAAACCTGCAGCGCCGGAGGAAGAGAGGCAGACTCTACCAGGGCCTGGGGAGGAGGCCGTGTGATTCAGACAGCCAGCGGTGAGTTCAGATGGCGGCGCGATGCTGCGGCAGACGCCGCCGCCAGCGGGCACCAGAGGACCTGCCGACAGCGATCACGGGAAGCCGCGCATCGGGCAGGCCGGCGAGCCTGCGCTCGGGCGGGCGGTAGAGCGTCGCGAGGAGCCTCCGGCGTTTCCAGCGGGCGCTCGTGGGATGCTCGGGTTCGCTTTCCAGAGGCATGCGCCGAGGCGGCCGATGCCTCGGCAAGCCCGCCAGCGGACCGCAGGCGCCCAAGGCCCTGTGGAATCGGGCACTTACAGCCGCGAGATTCCACCTCCGAAGCTCGCGGTACAGCAGGAGGAACCGCACGGCGATGGCTGCCTCTCAGGCGCGAGGCTTTCCGCCTCTCGCCTTGCATGCCGGAGGGGCGATTTCCATCCACGGTCTCTCCAGGATCTTGCAGCATCGGCGGCCGCGCCACGTTACAATTGCATCACCTACACTTAAGGGTATCGCGCATCGGCGCGAAGTCGTGCCTGAGAGGAGATAGCCATTTTGATCTCCCTCGTCTGGACGAGCGGCGGTTGCCTGAGAGAAAGAGGAGAAGAGTGTCGTGAAGAAAGAAATGGCGGATACGCCTCTGGAGCTCTCGTACGTCTTCACCGTGGAGGATCTGAGGAGGCTGCTGGAGAAGCGCGACGGGCCTTGTGTTTCGATCTACTTTCCCGCGCACGTGAGGCCCACGGAATCGCGCGCCGACAGCATCCTCTATCGCAATCTGGTCCGTGAGGTGGAGAAGATACTCCAGCGGGACACCTCGCCATCGCTCACGAGGGGCTTCGTCTCCCAGCTCACGGGGCTCGACCAGCCCGAGTTCTGGGAGCGGGGTAGCGCGGGCGTCGCCGTCTTTCTCTCCAGCGACCTCTTCGCCTGCTACCGCCTGCCGGTGGAGTTCCGCACGCTCGAGGTCGTGGGCGTGAGCTTCCACACCAAGCCTCTGCTGCGATATCTGCAGGAGGGGCTCTCGTACAATGTGCTCGCGCTGAGCCTCCATCGCGTGTCGCTCTACGACATCTGGGGCTCGCGGGTCCAAGAGATCCCCATCAACGGAGTTTCCCGATCGGTCGAGGCCGCGCTCGGCAGAGAGCCGGCCACCGCCTACCGCGGCGAGCATCCCCGCGGTGACGATCGCATCCATCACGCGCAGGGCGACGGCGGGGACGACGGGAAGACCCCCCTCGAGAAGTTCTTCCGCGAGGTCGCGAAAGGCATCAAGAAGAAGGGTCTGAACGATACCCGCAAGCCGCTGATCCTGGCCACCCACAAGCAGTACGCCTCGCTCTTCCGAAAGGTCGCTCAGCTTCCCAACCTCCTCGAGGAGGGCATCTCGGCGGACGCCGGAAAGCTCAGCGTCGAGGAGATCCAGGAGCAATCGAGCGAGATCCTCCGGCCGGAGATCGAGCGCCGGATCGACCGCGCGCGCAAGGACTTCGCGCTGGCCAGCTCCCGCGGGCAGGGAAGCGATCGGCTCGCTGACGTGGCGCGCGCCGTGGCGGAGGGGCGCGTCAAGCAGCTCCTCGTCGAGAGCGGCCGGCGCATCTGGGGGCTCATCGACACGCATACGGGCGAGCTGATCCCCGGAGAGCCGGAGAAGAACGCTTACGATGTCGATCTCCTCGACGAGCTGGCCGAGCTCTCGCTCACGAGAGGAGGCGAGGTCATGGTGCTGACGCGCGAGCAGATGCCTTCGAGGACCGGCGTCGCGGCGACGTTCCGGTTCTGAAGCGCCGGCCGGCGCGGCTCCGCGCTCCGGTCGCCGGCGAGGCGCTCTTCCGCCGTGTCTTCGGACTCGCCGGAGGTCACGCTATCGCTCCAGTTGCCTGCCTCGCTTCGCATCGCGCCTCCCGCCTCGCGGCAGCACGGGGCCGGGGCGCGGATTGGAGTGTCGGGCGTGGTTCAGAAATGGAGCGATCCGGGTGACACTGGCGTGTTTCAGAACCGAAGAACAGGCGCCGCAGGCGCCCGGCGCCCATCA
>JAFGKN010000499.1 GCA_016928605.1 Planctomycetota bacterium
CTGGCCGGCGCGCTCTGGCGCCCCTTCACTGGACACCTCGCGCATCGCGGCGCGATGCACCTCCTGCTCAACCTGGCTCTCTTCCTCCCTCTGGCGGCATGGCGCGAGCGTCGCGTGGGATCGGCTCGTCTCGCCATCGAGATCCTCTTCCTGGCGGGAGCGGCAGCGCTCGGCGTCCGCGCGGTGCACGACGAGTGGGGGAGCTATCGCGGCCTCTCGGGCATCGTCTATGGCATCCTCGCCCTCAGCCTCGCCGGCGAGCCCGAAACCTCCGGATCCTCCGGATCCTCCGGATCCTCCCGCCGGCAGCCGTCGCCGCGGCGGTGGCCCGCCGGCCTCGTCATCCTCGCCGTCCTCGCGGCGAAGACGCTGGTCGAGGTCTGGCGCGGGGGCTGGCTCGGCTCGCAGGAGGAGCTGGCGTCCCTCCTGGCGGTGCGCTTTCTTCCGGGATCCCATCTCGGCGGGCTCGCGGGCGGCCTCCTGCTGATCGCGGCTCAGCGAAGGCTCTCCAGGAGCCCACGCGTTGCCTCGGCGGGGTCCGCCGCGCCCGTGATGGCGCCGATCACGGCCACGCCATGGGCGCCCGCCGCCCTCGCTTCCCGCGCGCGGGGCGCGGTGATGCCCCCCAGCGCGAAGAGCGGCCCGGAGACCGCGGAGCAGGCGCGCCTGAGCCCCTCGATGCCGTGAGGGGCCAGCGAGGACGGCTTCGAGAGCGGCTCGAAGACCGGGGAGAAGCTGACGTAGTCGGCGCCCTGCGCGAACGCCTCGGCCGCCTCCTCGGCCGAGTGCGCCGAGTAGCCTATGAGGCCGCCGGCGGGCAGATCTCGCCGCGCGGAGGCGATCTCGCCGGTCGAGCAGCGACCGAGGTGAAGACCGCGGATGCGCGGGCTCTCGACGCCCGCGAGGGGAGGCTCCTCCCCCGCATCCGGATGGTGGCCGAGGATGAGGAACACGCCGCGGGGCAGCTCGCGGTCGAGCCTTCGCAGGAACTCCCTCCGCCGCGGCGGGCTCCAGCCGGGCTCCCGCACCACGATCATCTCGAGCCCGGCGCGGACCGCGGCGGCGGCTCGCGCGATGAAGGCATCCTCTCCGATGCGAGCTGCGCTCGAGATCAGGTAGAGTGCTGGCAACGCGGTGTGCACGCGGGGCTGACTCCGTTCTTCCGAGACTCTTCCGGGCGGCGGAGACAGCGCGCAGTCGCTCTCCGCGCCCCGCCGAGCGCTCCGCGCCCCGTCACCGCTCGCAGAGCGCGAGGGCATCCTCCGTCGGATCCTCCCCCGGGTCGGGATAGGGGGGCTCCGGCGGGGGCCCGCTCAGGAACAGGTAGTTGAGCAGCCGGACCGCGTCGGTGAGCTCCACGTGTCCATTGTCGTCGGTATCGGCGGCGTCGGGGCAGTCCACCTTGCCGCTTCCCAGGAAGAGGAAGTTGAGCGTGTTGACCGCGTCCGAGATATCGGTGCCTCCGTCTCCGTTGGAATCGCCGCGCAGGAAGATCGGCTCCGGCATCCCCACGCGGATGAACGCCGTCTTGGTCTCCCTCGATCCATTCAGGAAGCCGAAGACCTGCAAGCTCACGGTGTAGGCTCCCGCGGTCTCGTAGGTGTGCGCCGGGTTGCGCTCCGTCGAGCCCGAGTCATCGCCGAAGCTCCAGTTCCACGACTGGATCGTGAGACCCGACGAGTGATCGCTGAACTGGACCGCGAGCGGCGGATCGCCGGAGCGGGGCGAGGCGTCGAAATCGGCGTCGAGGTCGTCCTCGACCTGGATGTAGTTCTCCTTGACCCGCGTGGCCTGCGCTCCTCCCGCGCCCACCGCCGTGAGAGAGACCGTGAACTCGCCTGCCGTCGCGTAGGTGTGGGAGGGCAAGACATCGCTGCTCGTCCCGCCATCGCCGAAGTCCCACAGGTAGCTCGTGGCATTCGTCGACTGGTTCGTGAACTGCACAGCGAGGGGCTTCTGTCCGATCGGCGGCAGCGCGGTGAACTCGGCGACGACCGTGGTCGAGGTGCGTGCGGTGACGTAGTCCCGGCGCATGAACGAGTCGCTGCCGCCAGGGCCTTCCACCGTCAAGGTCACCGTGTAGGTGCCGGGATCCTCATAGATATGGGTCGGACTGCGCGCCGCGCTCGTGCCGCCGTCGCCGAACTCCCAGAAGTACGTATCGATCTCCCCTCCGGAGAGGTCGCTGAAGTGAACCGTCAGCGGAGCGTCTCCCAGGCGCGGGCTCGCCGTGAAGCTCGCCTCGGGCGGGGACGCCCCCGTCGCGATCTGGACCACGACGTTGTCGACGATGTGCCGCGCCCAGGCGCCGCCGGTTCCCGCGCTGAAGCCGATGAGCGCGTCGACTCCGGCGGGGAATCCGGGAACCGCGAAGGTGAGGATCTCGCGCTCCGCCATGCCGATGGATGCGTTCGAGAGGAAGAGGGTGAACGCACCGGCCGCTCCCAGAACTTTGGCGTGAAACGTTCCATTCCCGTTGAGTTCCTCGGGGACATCGACGGCCTCGCGGATCACCGTCGCCGCGCTCTCGTCGACGAAGCCGACCCAGTTGTGGCTGACCTCGCCGGAGTTCTGCCAGGTGTCGAAGACCAGGGCGTACCCGGGCATCACCGGGCGTCCGCCGACGCCGTCGAAGTAGCCCATCCCGCCGCCGGCGGCGCCGCAGATGGTGGGGTCCGTGCCGGTGTTGAAGATCAGCAACAGGCCGTCCGCGCCGGGGCTCGACGGGTCATCCAGGCGGAAGTCGAAATCGATGATGATGTCCTCGAGCGGCACGCGGGTCCGGAAGAAGGCGCTGCCCGTCTCGTTGCCGACAGGCTGCGTCAGCTCGAGCCGGCCGCTGAGCTGGGCGGCGTCGCAGTTGATGGAGAGCTCGCTCGAGGGGACCGCCGCGCTGAAGTCCTCGTCGATCACCGCTGCGTATCCTCCGCTCGAGATGATGATCGTGCAGCTCTTGCCGGGGCGCACCGATGAGGCGAAGACCGATGCGACGCGGAACGTGTTGAGGGTCGCTCCGAGATCGAGGTCCACGGAGGTCTCCTGGGCGCTGGGGGGAAGGGTCTGCACCAGCTGCAGGTTCCTGAAGACGCGGATCTCGTCGTAGTCGGAGGATCCGTTCGTCCAGGCCAGGCGGGCCTGGCCGCCGCTCCGCGTGCACTCGAGACCGTCGATGTCGGGGGCGGTGAGCTGGGCCAGCGCGGCCTGCAGGTAGTTGTAGCGGTTGACGACGAAGGTCTTCATCTCGCTCACGTGGAAGAGATAATCGCCCGGGCTGTTGCGCCGTCCGTAGGTGGGCGGGTTGCGCTGCCAGTCGAGCGCGACCTCCGCCGCGAGCGGGCCCGCCAGCTGGTCGATCAGGGGGAGCAGCACATCGGGATGGAAGTCCGTCTCGAGGAGCTGCGCGGTCCTCGCGTAGAAGGACTCGCGGAACGCGGTGGTCCGGTACAGGAAGGCGTTGATCACGCCGTTCCAGGGGCCGTCGCACTTCGGCTTGACCTGTGTGGCGAAGAGGAGCTGGGGATCGTTCCACATGTCGTAGCGCATGCAGTCGTTCCACACCCCGCTCCCCAGGCCGCAGTTCGAGCACTCGAAGTTGCGGCCGAAGGTGAGGTCCGCGTCCCAGAGGAGATAGGTCCACGTCGTCGCGGGGGAATCCTCGTCGGCGTAGACGAGATAGTTCTTCGCCGGGTGGTCGGCGTTGTGCATCAACTGGTGGAGGGCCAGGAAATCGATGAACGCGTCGACGTCCATGTTCTGCTGGATGTAGTCGATGAGGGACTGCCCGGTGCGGCTGTTGACGCTGGAGAGGAACGTCGAGAGCGCCGAGTTGGCCGCCGCCGCGTTGCCTCCATCCGCCTTGAGCTCGAAGCCGCTGGTGCTCCCGCTCTGCGCCTGAGAGTAGGACTTCCAGAGCCAGCCCTCGGCGTCGAGGCCGGTTCGGTCCATCCAGTCGTCGTTCGGGTTCTCGAGATGGACGTACAGGCCGCGGTACTGGCCGTTGATGTAGAGACGGACGTGCCACATCTCGAGGCTGGGGAGCCCGATGTCCATGAACGCCTTGTACGAGAGCCATTCCCGGAGGAAGCTCTTGTCGCCCTCGGAGCTCTGGATGTTGATGTTGTCGACCTCGGGGTGGTCGGCGAACGGCGTCAGGAACCGGTGATCCTTGTTGAAGTTGATCTTCCAGTGCTTCTTGGGGCGGCTCAGCGACGTCTGGCCCCGGTGGCGGACGCGGATGTTGTCGAACACCTCGCCGTTGTAGATGAAGGTGGCGCGGCGGTAGCGCAGAAGATCTCCGCTGAGATGCTGGTTAGCGTCGAGCTCGGCCGGGTCGATCAGCAGGTGGTACACCGCCGGCTTGTCCGACAGGAGCCCACTGTTGGAGACGAGCGGAAACGCGGGCTGGATGCCCTGCGGCTCGACGTAGAAGCCGAGGTTCGGAGTCGGATTTCCGGCGAAGGGAAAGCGGCCTGTCTGGCCGGTGTCGTCCTCTGCCGTCGCCCAGTAGCGCACGATGGTCCCGGTGGGGAACGAGCCGATGGATCGGCCGAAGAGGCCATCGCCGGGGGCTTCGTCTCCGTGGAGGCCGTCGTCGAGCATCTCCACGGTCTGGGTTCCGGCTCCGTGATCGTAGTACAGCGTGACGGACGCGACTTCCGAGTCATCGCGCACGATGGCGAGGATCGTCACGTCGTCCGTGGCGACAGGCGCGGCGGGGGATGTCATCACCGGGTAGATGAAGGGAGGGATGTTGTCCGTGAGCACGGAGTTCTCCGCGCCGGGAGTCGCTCCGCCTCCGCTGGTCTCCACGTCGATCGGATCCGCCGCGCCGGCCGAGCCCGAGAGGCGGGCGACCAACGTCTGGCCGGGCTCGGGCAGCAGGACCCACATCTCGAGCTCGTAACCGTCGTCGATGACGAGGCCGAGGTCTTCCCTCCAGACGCTGTCGCCGGAGGAGCCGCCTGCCCCCGTCGCGACGATCTCGAGGCTGCGCGCGCCCGAGTGGGCTCGCGATGTGGTGGCGCTCGATCCGGAGTGGCTTCCCGCGAGCGTCCAGCCCTCCGTCCCGTCCTCGAAGCCCCCGTTGGGCACGCGGTTGTCGCCTGGATTGCCGGTAGGATAGATCTTCACGTCGTCCACGTAGGCCACGCCGGCCTCCGTCAGATAGAGGTAGAGGCGGGATGACGTGGCGAGGCCCGAAGTCCGGACGCGGATCCAGGACGTGCCCGTGCCGCTCGCCGCCCAGTTTGCCGGATCGTCGTTGTCAAAGCCGAGCACTCTCCGCTCCAGGGAGTGGCCGAGGCCGTCGGCGAGGATGGGCCAGGGATTCCGGTCGTCGTAGGTCATGTCCTCGATCTCGACGCCCTGCGCGTTGACGAGGCGGATGCGCTCGCCGCCGTTGTCGAGCGTCGTCGCAGGATCCCAGTCGCCGACGGTCGCGGAGATGGAGTAGAGCTGCTGGATCCTCGTCTGGTCGGCGCAGACGACGAGGTACTCACCGGGGCCGAGGTCGATGTCAGGGAAGGTGAAGTCCACACCGGCCGTGAAGCTCCAACCCTCGAGGTTGTACGTCTGGGTCGCGCTGCGGTTGTGGATCTCTATGTAATCCTCCCGCCGGTCTCCGCTCGACGGGTTGTACATGATCTCGCTGATCACGACGTCGAGCACCTCGTCGGCGCGGAGCGCTCCCGCCATGGGCCAGGGGGCCGAGACGGCGCAGACGAGACACAGAACCAGATCCAGACAGAAGATGGACGCTGTCTTTCGCATCATGCTCATCTTTCGGGGGGTGAGGAAAGCCGGCGCTCCGGCCGCCGGCGGCGTCAGGCCCGGGAACCACCCCAAGGATAGCGCCCGGAGCGGCCGTCCGTAAGCTCATAGTGAACCTGGAGAGCTGCGGAGCGCAGCGGGGCAGGGAATGCCGCGCGGCGCGCGGAGCCTCGTCCGGAGGTCCCTCCGGCGCAGGAGCGCCGAAGGCTCCGCCGCGGGATCGCAGCGAGACTCGCTGCCGCGCACATGCACCTTGCCGCTCCGGGGCGAGCGTGAGAAGATAGGAGCTCTTCATCGAGAGCTGGAGGAGGAATCGCGTGGCCTCGATCTCGTTTCGCTGTTTCTACTGCTACCGGGTGCATCGCTCGGATCCGCAGGCGATCGGCCAGCCGGTGGATTGCCTCTGCGGGCAGCGCCTGGCCGTGCCGGACGTCCGTGCGGATCTCGGCGCGCCGGCGGACCAGCTGCCTCTGGCCGAGGCGTGGGATGCGTCTGCCGGTGAGAGCGTGAGCGAGCCGGTCGAGGCCGAGCCGGCGGAGGCCGAGCCGGCGGATGAGATCTCATCGGAGCCGGAGCCGCGGCTGTGGGAGCCCGAGACCGGCCGCGAGTCCTTCGAGCGCGACTTCGAGGAGTGGGCGTCGCTGGACGAACCGCCGGACGATGCGCTGCCGCAGGAGCCCGACGCCGATCTGCTGCCTCCTCCCGCCGCGCACCTCACGGGGGCTTCGCCTGCCTCCGGTGCGAAGGAGAGAGCCGGGACGGAACGCGAGGGAGCGCCGCGACGAGCGACGGCGCCTCGGATCCAACGGAAAGGAACGACACTCATGGGAAAGATTCTCACCGTGCTGGGCATCCTGGTGACCGCGGTCTGGCTGATCCACACCAGCCCCTGGATCTACCTCGGGTTCGAGGGGGATCTCCTCACGAAGCCGTTGCCCGAGGCGCTCGGGCTGGTTCCCCACACGCACTACTTCACCCTCGAGCGCGCCTTCTGGAGCGCCATCCTGGCCGGCCTCGCTCTCGGCCTCCTCGGAGAGGGCTGTGCGAGGCGCCGCCGAGCGTACAGGGAGATCGAGGAAGACGTCCTCTGATCGGATCCGGATCTGGTGCTCTCAGGCCCGGACGGCCGCGAGCGCGCGCCGCCAGCGCTCGCGGCGTTCGTCCGCCTCCGCCGCGTCCATCTGCGGCGAGAAGCGCCGCTCCTCCTTCCAGACCTCGCGGATCGCCTCGATCGAGGGGAAGAGGCCCACCGCCAGCCCCGCCTGGAGGGCGGCGCCGACCGATGTGGTCGAGGTGATCTGGGGGCGGATCACATCGATGCCGAGGATGTCCGCCTGGAATGCGAGGAGCAGGTCGTTCCGGGCGGCTCCTCCGTCCACCTTGAGCTTCAGGACGGGCGCTCCGAGATCGTCCTTCATCGCCTCGAGGATGTCGTGGATCTGGAACGCGATGCCCTCGAGCGCGGCCCGGGCGATGTGCGCGGCGGTCGTTCCGCGCGTCAGGCCGCTGATCGAGCCCCGGGCCTGCGGGTTCCAGTACGGGGCGCCGAGGCCGGTCAGCGCGGGCACGAAGACCACGCCGCCAGCGTCGTCGACCGATGCCGCCAGAGCCTCGATCTCCTCGGAGCTCCGGATGAGGCCGAGGCCGTCCCTCAGCCACTGCACGACCGCCCCGGCGACGAAGCAGGAGCCCTCCAGGGCGTAGGTCGTCTTTCCGCCGATCTTCCAGGCGGCGGTGGAGAGCATGCCCCGGCGCGAATGAATGATCTCCTCTCCCGTGTTGAGGACGACGAAGGCTCCCGTGCCGTAGGTGCACTTCGCCTCACCCGGCTGGAAGCACACCTGTCCGAAGAGCGCCGCCTGCTGGTCTCCCACGAGGGCTGCGATGGGGATCCCGTCGGGCAGGAAACCGGCTCCCCTCGTCTCGCCGAAGATCTGATCGTTGTCGACGATCTCGGGCAGAAACTCCGTCGGGATGTCGAGGAGCTCGGCGAGCTCCGCGTCCCACCGGCAGGTCCTCAGGTCCATCAGGAGCGTGCGGGATGCGTTGGAGACATCGGTGACATGCGATGCCCCGGCGGTCAGACGCCACGCGAGGTAGGAATCCACCGTTCCGAAGAGCACCTGCCGCCGGGCGGCCGCCTCGCGCGCGCCTTCCGACTGGTCGAGGATCCAGCGGATCTTCGTGCCCGAGAAATAGGGATCGATGACCAGTCCCGTCTTGCGGCGGAAGATCTCTTCGAGCCCCTCGCGCTCCAGCTCCCGGCAGAAGTCGGCGGTGCGGCGATCCTGCCAGACGATGGCCCGGTGGAGCGCACGCCCGGTCTTCGCGTCCCAGATGAGAGTCGTCTCCCGCTGGTTCGTGATTCCGATCGCTGCGATCTGGCCGGCGTCGACGCCGGCCTGCGCGATCGCCTGCACAACCGAAGCGCGCACGCTCTCGAAGATCTCATCGGGCTCGTGCTCCACCCAGCCCGGCCGTGGGAAGTGCTGGGCGAACTCGCAGCCGGCCTCGCTCAGCACGCGGAGCGACGCGTCGAGGAGAAGCGCCTTGGTCCCCGTCGTGCCCTGGTCGATCGCCAACACGACGGGTTTCGAGGAGCCTTGCGCGCCCATGTCAGCCGACCCGTACCGTCTTGCCGGTCAGGGCGGACTTCTGCTCCGCCAGGCAGATCTCGAGCGACGCGGCCGCCGCATCGGCGGAGAGCAGGGGATGGACTGCGCCCGTCCTCACCGAGTCGACCGCGGCCTGGATCTCCTTCTGGAATCCGTCGCCGCCGGGAAGTCTCAGCTCCTGTACCGATCGGTTGGTGAAGATCTTCGGCAGCGGCCCGGTGGTGGAGTTGAAGCGGACCGTCGCCCTCTCGAAGTACGCGTCGTACCCGTGCTCGAAGGCGAGGCTCGGAACGTTGATCCAGCCCGCCTCGGCGCTGGCGAGGGTGCCGCCGGACTCGAAGTTGTAGATCGTGCGCAGGAAGTCCACCTGGCCGCTGTTCACGAGCGCCGAGGATGTCACGGCCCGCGGCTTCCCGAGGAGATTCACGATGAAATCGGTGTCGTGGATGTGGAGGTCGACGACCATCCCTCCGGAGAGCTTCGGGTCGCTGAACCAGCCGGTGCTCGTCCAGTCGGGCACGGCGATGATCCGGCGCGCGTGATAGGCGAGGAGCCGGCCCCACCGGTTCTTCTGCACTGCCTCGCGGATCGCGGCGAACTCCGGGAAGAACTTGAGGACCTGCGCCACCATCAGGAGCTTGCCGCTGCGGCGGCCGGCCTCGATCATCCGGCGAGCGTCCTTGACGTTCAGGGCGATCGGCTTCTCCACGAGCACCGACTTGCCGGCCCGGAGCGCCTGGACGACGGCAGCCGCGTGGAGATGGGTCGGCAGGCAGATGTCGACCAGATCCACCTTGTCGTCGGCGAGCAAGTCGCCCATCGATGTGTAGGAGGCGATTCCCGTCAGATCCTCGCGCTTTCCCCCGGCTCCGAAGTTGCCCTTGACCTGCGAGAAATCGCCTCGCGCCCTCCTCGGATCGCTGTCTGCCACGGCGACCAGCCGGCCTCCTCGGATCTTGCGGGAGGCTCGCCAGTGGGTCAGCCCCATGAACCCGAGCCCCACCAGTCCGATGCCCACGGGTTTCTTCGCCTTCGCCATGAGAACCTCCCTCGAGTAGATGGATCCAACCTGAGCCGGCGCGCGCTCCTTCGCGCTGCCGGGGCGGATCCGGCGCTCCGGCCGGACTGCTTCCGATTAGATCCGAACTTCGCCCTCACCTCAAGCGGCGGCGACTGTCGCCGCAGGCCTCCCATGGCTGCGGGACGAAGCACACAGTCCGCGACCGGCGCTTTGCATCAAGGACTTGCGACACTCTCCCTGAATCGCCGACCAGAGGCGATCGCTCGCTCCGCGGCACACCGAGGCAGCGCGCGACGGCCGGACCTCCACGGGCGCCCGGCTGCTCGCGAGCGGCGGGTCACGGCGGGGGCGAGATTCATCGAAGAATGGGACTATTCACGAAATGGCCGAGTGGTACAATACATCCTGCCAACTCCACTCAAAGACTTCACGTATCCGTTCAGGTGCGTCAGGCTGGCCTGCAGGGTGCAGCGGGTCAAGACCTCGCCTTCCCGAGAGGGCAAAGCCTTTCTGTACGCGCGCCCCTGAACAAGCGCACGTTGAGCGGCTGCGGAAGGAAGAACCACCGAAAGGTCGAAGGGCCGCTGTCAGACCGCCGGAATGTAGGGCGGCGTTAGCGAAATTGCCTTTACTTTTTAGGGTAGGCTTCCTAGGCTGATCTCGGATCCTCTCCGCGGCGAGAGAGTCCGTACTGCCCCCCGGCGGGCGGATCGGTGTCGGAGGGTCCGGAGTTCTCCGGAGCCGGTGCCGAGGTTCTTCCGAAGCTCAGTGGATTCTCCAACATCGATCGCTTTCAAGACGAAGTGAATTTCTGTCAAGAAACGCCCGGTTCTCCTTGAGCCGGGCGGATGGACCCCCAGGGGGTCCTCGGCGAGTTCGCTGTCCTTGGCTCGCGGGAGCCAGCCCGTTCCGCATACCGAGCCGGGTCTCTCCATGTCACCCTGGTGAATGTCAAGTCTGCACAGTACGAGGGAGAGCTCCCGGCAGATTGTCTGTAGTGAGGTTTTTCGATGTACTTCACCGAGAAGCAACTGCGCATCATGCAGTTCATCCAGCAGTTCCGGAAGGAACGAGGGATCTCTCCGACACTGGAGGAGATCGCCGACACGTTTGGCGTCACGAAGATCACGATCTACGAGCACATCAATCAGCTCGAGCGCAAGGGAGCGCTCAAGCGCGAGAAGTTCCGTGCCCGCTCCATCGAGATCCTCACGCCCGTCGAAGAGCGAAGCGACCGCTTTTCGCTTCCCCTCGTGGGACGGATCGACGCGAACGGATCGGTCGAGGAGATCGACGCCGCGGAGGACTTCAGCCTCTCGGACTTCCTGCCCCTGGGCAAGAGCCTGATCGCTCTGCGCGTCCAGGGCGACTCTCTCTGCCATGAGCACATCACCGATGGGGATCTGGTGATCCTGGAGAAGCACAGGGATCCCTGCGACGGCGAAACCGTGGTCGTCAACCTCGCCGGCGGCGCCAGCATCAAGCGGTACTGCAACGAGGGGGTCGGCGTTCAGCTGAGGCCGATCAACGGAAGCGGCACGTCGGTCGCCGTCAAGGACGCCGACATCTGCGGGGTGGTCGTCGGCGTCGTCCGCCGCTTCAACGGGAAGTAAGCCGTTCGCCCTGCGGCCTCCCGTCCCGTTCCCTCCCCTCCACTTCCTCCCGGCTGTGCAGCTCGCGGCTGCTCCGAGCGCGTCGCTCCCGATCGGAGGGAGACGCGCTCCTCCGCGGCCAGTCAAGGCAAGCCGCCGAAGGACCGTGCCAGCATCGGATAGAGGAGTTCGAGAGCGGGCCGCGCCTCGCTTCCCAGCAGGGCCGTCAGGATCTCCAGCCCGAGAGTCTCCTCCGAGCACGTGGCGTGACGGCCGCCTCCGGCGCGGGCGAAGCCCGCGAAGAATGGGACCTCGGCGAGTCCTTCCGCCGGAGTCACGCCGAGCAGGTGGATCCCGAAGCCGCCCTGGCGGCGGCTGGCGGCCGCCAGGCTTTCGAAGGGGCGCTTCTCAGCGTACGCGGGGGGGTTGTCGCCGACGAAGACGATGTGCTTGATCGCCGACTCCCGCCAGTCGAAGCGGCCGAGCTCCAGTGCGGCTCGCAGCGCCGTGTGAACTCCCTCCGGGACGTCTCCCCCTCCAGTCGCCTGCAGCGCGAGGATCCGAGGCAGCACGTCTCGGCGAGGGCTCGCCGAGAAGGCGGCCGTCTCCTCCACTGCATCCTTGTAGAGCAGCAGTCCCACGCGGCTGCCTCTCGCGCCCCACTCGATCGCGGAGATCAACCAGGGCGCAGTGCTCTTGAGATAGACCAGACCGCGCTCCATGCTGCGGGTCGTGTCGACTGCCAGCAGGAGATCGCAGCCTTGGCGCGAGATCTCCTCGAGGCGCCGCTCGAGCTCGCGGTGCATCGGCAGCGATTCGAGGAGCATCTGGGCTCTCGACTGGAGCTGCGACCAGAGAACCCGCTCGGCCGTCCCCTCGGAGAGCGGATCCGCCGGGCCGCCTGACGGGGCGATCGCGAACGCCTCCAGGAGCCTCAGCCGCGGCTTCTCCTCCTGGACGAGATCGAGGGCGCGGCGGAGGAGCGGTGCGCAGCGGCGCGCCGTCTCCTCGTCGATCTGGCCCCGGCGGATCGCCGGCAGCCCGAGCACCTGCTCGAGCGCACGCTGGCGCAGCCAGGCGTCCGGATCGGAGAGGCAGGCGAGGGCGATGGAGAGATCGCCTCCCGCCTCCTCGAGTAGAAAGAGCCTCAGCAAGGGAGACACCTCCGCCAGAGGGCGTGGCGGGGATCCGGAGGCGGCGGGCTCGGAACCATCGGCCGCCTCGGCGGGAGGAGGCGCCGGCTCCTCGAGGAGATCGAGCTCGGCCAGGAGATCCTGAACGGCCGCCGAGGACCTCTTCCAGCCGAGCTCCGCTCCACCGTGATCCTCTCGGCTCGAAGCGGCGGGCGAGGGAGCCGGCGCGGGAGGGAAGGACTCCTCTTCCGGTGCGCCGCTGGAGCCCGCTTCCCCCTCATGGCCCGGCTGCCCGTTTGTCTCGCTCTGCCGGCCGGCGTCGCCTCTCTCGGGCGATCCTTCGCCGGCCGCAGGTTCACCTGCGCGAGCCGCGGCGCCAGGACCGTCCCCCGCCGGGAACCGGTGGAAGCTGGCTATGAGGATGATCACGGCCGCCGTGTTGGCGATGACTGCGAGGAGAACGAGGGCCAGTGCGACGTAGACCCACTCGCTGTACCTCACGATCAGTTCCTGTCCGCAGCGGCAGCGGACGCGCAGGGGCATCGCAGCTTCTCCTTCCACGGCACGAGCCGGCTCACCCAGGGCGATTGTACCAGCCTCCTGAGCCGGGCACACGAAGTCGCCCCGGCGACCCGAACATCAGCCGCTCATTCGCCCGGGCGCACCGGGCGGCACGCGCGTCCAGGTCCGTTCAAAAGGCCTTGAAAACCGCCAGTCGGAGTGATACCGTTGACGGTCAATCCCCGGCGGAGTCTTCTCCTGTCAACCGGTAGAGTGTCTCGAAGAAGCTTCGGCACGGTTCCAGCTGTGCCACGGATGAGGAACCTTCGCGGATTGCTTGAGTTCTGTTGATTCCGGCAGCTCGTTTCGGAACGTTGCCGAAAGGGCGTAGGGGGTAGAAGCCCCTGCCCGCTTGCCGAGGGTCTTGGGATCTACAGACGCGCCGCTCTGCCGGCAGGCGGCTCGACGGCGGGGGGATGGGTGTGGACGGTGCGTTGAGGCGTCTGTTCTTGTCGGAAACGAGCTCTCGAGCGTGACTCGGAGAAGTAGAAGGAGAACAAGAGAATGTGCTTTCGCCGAGTCTTGATCCACGGCCTCCTCTGGATCTCGATCGCTTCCTTGGTCCTCCCGGGCTGCCAAACGACCCAGACGGAGATCCCTGAGCCTCGCCTCGAGGATGACTTCGGCGAGTTCACGACCCCGGAGCGGATCACCGAGGAGTCGGTCCACCGCAAAGAGATGCTCCGGCAGAGGGCCCAGCTCGAGCTGGCCCTGGGAGGAGCGTTTCCCTTCAGCATCTTCGACCCGAGCGAGGACCCGCTGACCGATCCCGCGCCCATCGTCCGGGGCAAGTTCTCCTTCGAAGCCTTCAAGGACCTCTTCTTCTCGCTCAGCGCGGACTGGGCCCGGTTCGACGTCGACGACCCCGCGGAAGCGGCTGAGGATTATCAGATCCAGAACCTCGATGAGTACGACAAGCTCGACTTCCTCCTCGGCTTCGACTACGACATCCCCCTGTTCGATGACGCCGACTCGATCATCTTCCGCTTCGGCCTTGCCGCGGGCGTGGTCTGGGTCATGCCTCACGACAGGATCGCGACCCCGCGCGAGGTGGAGGATTTCTTCCAGTTCGTGCTGCGCCCTGCGATCGGCCTGCGGTATCCGGTGACGGACCACCTCCTCCTCTTCGGCGAGCTCAGCTACGACTGGGTGCCCGAGCGGAGCCTGGTCACCACCGAGTCCGAGCGGATCAGCGGCGAACGTCCCGTCTTCGGCTCCGGAGCCGTGTGGTTCGGCCTCGCCTGGGAGTGGGACTGAAGTCCCCCTGAACCTCTGAGAGCTCTCGAGGAGCGTCACGGTTTCTGGCGGAAGGCCGCGCCCGGCGCTCCCGGATCGACTCCCGCGATGGGCCGGCGAGGCGGCATCTCGTCCGCCTGCACCGCGTAGACCCGCCCCACGACCCCGAACGGCTTCGGGCTCTGCAGGACCGACCATCCCCGGCGCTCGAGCGCTCTCACCA
>JAFGKN010000500.1 GCA_016928605.1 Planctomycetota bacterium
CACGCCGAGATCTTCCGCATCGGCGAGATGTATTTCATCCGGGACATGGGAAGCCGCAACCATACCTTCGTGAATCAGAAGCAGGTCTCCGAGGATCTCCTGAGGATCGGAGATCAAGTGACCATCGGGGAGACGGTTCTCGTCTTCGAGGACCGCCTGGCGCGGCTGCGCGATGCGAGCCGTCTCGTCACCCCCGAGCGAGGCCCCGTCCCGTCGCCCTCCTCCACCATCCAGCTCAAGGTGACGCAGCGGATCAGCGCGGCGGATGCCGTCGAGCGGACGACCAGCGTCGAGGGCCGGAACCTCGAGGTTCTGCTCCACCTCTCCCAGATCATCGCCGAGGAGAAGGACATCTCCCAGCTGTTCGGCCGCGTCGGTGAGCTGGTCGGTCAGAGCCTCAAGGCGGACCACCTCTACATCCTCGGAATCGCCAGGGCTGCCGATGACACCGCGGCAGCCGGTCACCGCCGCTTCGAGATCCTGGGCCGCTACGACCAGAGGGAGCCCGAGGAGGAGGAGGCTGGCGTCTCCCGGGGGATCATCACCGACTGCCTCGAGCACAAACGGTCGGTCCTGACGTCCGATGCTTCGCTCGACCAGCAGTTCAACGCGATGACCAGCGTCGTGATGAAGCAGATCCGCTCGGTGATCTGCGTCCCGATCTCGGCCCTCGGCAAGAACATCGGCGTCCTGTACATCTACGCGAACAGAAGCGACGCGTTCTCCGCAGATGATCTCGAGCTGGCGTCCGCCGTCGGCATCCACCTCGGAACGACCATCGAGCTGCTGAAGCAGCTGCAGCGCTCGGACCAGTTCTTCCGGAACTCCGTGCGCACGCTCGTCTCCGCCATCGAGATGCGGACCGGGGAGCAGCGCGGCAAGGCCGAGCGCGTCGCCACGTACTGTCTGGCCGTCGCGAAGGAGATGGGGCTGCCGACACAGGATCTTCGCGACGCCTGGCTCGCCGGCATGCTGTACGACATCGGATCGATCCCCATGTCGGACAAGGAGCGATCCCAGAAGCTGACCTTCCAGACCAGGCGCAACCACTTCTCGAGAGAGCTGCTCCGCGGGATCCCCTCGATGGAGCGCATCCTCCCCGCGATCGAGCAGCAGGATGAGAGGTACGACGGGAGCGGATCGCCAGAGGGCATCTCGGGAGACCAGCTCGACCGGCTGGCGCGCATCCTCAGCATCGCCCTCGAGTTCGATGATCAGCTCTACCGCGGCGGGCCCGACGGCACCGAGCTGAGCATCAAGGAGGCCCTGCTCAAGATCAAGGACCTCGCCGACCGCCAGTTCGACCGCCAGACGGTCAACGCGCTGCTGATCGCCTACCGGAACGGCAAGCTCTTCAACCAGCTCGAAGATTTCTTCGAGATGCCCGCGGATTGAGATGCGCTGCCAGGCTCATCCCCGCCGGGCAGGAAATGCCTGGTGAACGGAGACGCTGCGCTCGCCCGATGGGGCCGCCGATGCGAAGTGCATGCAGGCCACGGGAATCAGGTTGAGGAAGGGCTGGATGAGGAGCAAGTGGTCGCCGGTACCGTCGTCCGCCAGACGGGGATCGACGAGGTAGAGGGCTCCCCGCTTCCCGCCGGGCTCCGGGAAGGGGAAGATCGCCAGAGAGGAGCAGGAGACGCCGCTCGAGTCGAGTTGCTCGACGACCTCAGGTGCCATCGATGACCGGGGCAGAAACAGGGGCTGCTGGCCGCGCAGGACCGAGTCGATGAGCTGGAGGCAGATGAGGTCGCCCGGCTCGACCGCAAGCTCCTCCTCGAGCTGGTGGCAGGACGCCTCGATGCTGACGTCTCTTCCTGACAGGCTCAGCACGTAGGCGACCGAAGAACCCGTCGCGACGAGGATGCGGTCGAGCAGCGCGTCCAGAAACTCTTCGAGCGACCCGGACGCCGGGAGCGCCTCCATGAGCTCGCTGACCATGCGGAGCGACGCCTCGGCGCTAACCGGCTCGCAGTCCTCTGGCTCCGTCCCCACCAGCTCCACCTCGATCTCCGACGCCGCGACCCGATGGTCCCCGCCGCTCTCCTGCCGCGGCAGCTCGATCGACTGGGAGCCGGTGGACCAGTTGGGGAAGCGGGTCTTCTGCCAGATCTCGTATGTCGCGCGCAGCTCCTGGGGGAGATTCTCGATGACCTCGCGAAAGCGCTCCTCGGCGGTCTTGTAGAATTGCGAGGCCTTCGTGACCTCCCTCATGCTGACGAGCGCCTCCGCCATCTCGTAGTTCAGCTCACCCAGGAGCTCGGGATTCTCGATGCCCGCCGAAAGACCCAGCGCCTCCGAGAGGTGGGCGGCCGCTCCCTCGCAGTCTCTCTCCGGAGAGGACCGACAGATGCGAGCCTCCTCCATGCAAACGCGCGCGCGCAGGGTCGGGATCCCGAGGTCAGCGGCGTAGCGTCGCGCCTCGCCCATCGCCGTCCGCGCGTCCTCCAGATTCATGTTCCTGCGATGCACCGCCGAGATCCTGAGGAGGATCGAGCAGAGACCGGCCCGGTTGCCCTGCTTGGAGTACGCCGTCAGCACGCGGAACAGGTTGCACTCTGCCTTCGCGTAGTCCCCCTGCTCGGCCAGCACCATGCCCCTCACGATGTAGTTCTGCAGGCTGAGGTAGCGCATGTTGTAGGCACGGGACTGGGCGATCGACTGCTCCAGGTACTCGTTCGCCTTCTCGAGGTCTCCCGTCGCGCAGTAGAGATACGCCAGATTGTGCATGGTCATCGCTTGGCCGTAAGGATCTCCGATCTCCTCGCTCGTGGCCAGCGCCCGGCGGAGGGTCTCGAGGGCCTCCCCGTACTCCGCCCCGGCGAGATAAGCCTCTCCCAGGTTGTTGAGGGAGATGACGATCGCCGGCATGTCCTCGAGGTGCTCCTTGATCAGGAGGCTCTTCCGGTGGTACTCGACGGCCTCCTCGATGTTTCCCTTGTAGAAGTTCGCGCTCCCGATCGTCCCGTAGATCATGGCATGCTCTATGCCTTCCGGCACGCCATGGATGACGCGAAGCCCCTCGAGCGAGATCGTCATGGCCTTCTCGTACTTGCCCATGCAGACGTAGACCCACCCGATGCTGTTGTAGACGCGAGATCTCTCGACCACCTGGTCATCGCGCCCTCGCCTCGAGAGGTAATTCCTCGCATCCTTGTAGCAGTGCAGGGCCATGTCGTAGTCGCCCTGGATCTCGCACACCTTGCCGCGTCTCAGGAAGATGTCCGTCACGCGCTCGGGCGGGAGCATCTCCTGGCACTCCTCCTCGAGGAGCGCAGTGTAGTGCTCCACCGCCTCATCGTAGCTCCCCATGGTCGTGCAGATGCCGCC
Source organism: Planctomycetota bacterium (assembly GCA_016928605.1). Lineage (GTDB taxonomy): Bacteria > Planctomycetota > UBA8108 > UBA8108 > UBA8108 > JAFGKN01. Next base: position 3,331 of record JAFGKN010000500.1, read on the forward strand.
CAGCTTCTCGCGGGTGTCGAAGTAGATGTCTATGTACTCGGGCCTGTCTTCCACCTCCCCCAGCACGTAGCTGTAGTACTCGTACGCTCGGTCGTTGGCGTAGATCGCTTTCAGCCGATCTCCCGCACGCAAAGCCAGCTTCATGGCGCGATCCGCGCGATCGCTTCGCTGGTAGTGGTACGCCAGCTCCTCCAGGATCTCCTCTTCGCGGTGGCGGTAGAGCTCTTCGAACGCCGCGCCCACCTCTCCGTGCAGCCGCCGGCGCAAATCCTCCTCCGTGTGCGCGTAGAGGATCTCTCGCACCTTGGGCTGCTGGATAGTGAAGTTGAGCTTGCCGTTCTCGAAGGTCTTCTGGACGATTCCGGCCGCTTCCAGGTCCCTGAGCTCCACCAGGATGGGAGTCTGGGAGAATCTCTCGAACTGCTGGAGGAACTTCGGGCTGACCGGCTTGTCGAGCACGGCCATCGTCTGGAGGATGACCCGCTTCAGGCTGTCGAGGCGGTCGAGCCGCTTCAGGAGGAGGTCTTCCATGCTGTGCGGGATCTCGACGCGGCTGTACTTCGTCGTCTTGATCACCCAGCCGTCCACCTGCTGCTTGATGATCCCCTCATCCTCGAGCGCCTTGAGAGTCTCGACCAGGAAGAGCGGGTTCCCCCCGGTCTGCTCCTCCAGCTTCTCGGAGAAATCGTCCGGGATATCGGCGATCCGCAGCATCGACTGGAGAAGCTCGGAGATCTGCCGCCGCTTGAGACGGCGCACAGGGACCTCGATGCAGAATCCGATCTCCTTCCATCTGAAGATCAACGATTTCAAGCGCTGTGACGCCTGCTCTTCCGAGCGCTGCGTCATCACGACCATCATCTTCAGATACTGCTCCTTGTCGACCGTCTCGACCATCCGCTCCGCGAGCTTCTCGAGAAGATCAACACTCGCTTCATCGATCCAGTGCAGGTTGTTGATCATCAACGTGTAGGGGATCTCTCTCGAGATGTCGATCATCAGCTGGGAGATCCGATCGATGAAGTACTGCTTGTTCTTCTCCGGGCGCGAGGAGTCGAAGGGAGGGTCCTTCTCGGCTCCCTCCTGCGCGGCGCGAAGCTCCGGGAGAAGCATCGTGACGAACTCCTGGTAGCGGCGCACGACATCGGATTGGGGGCCGACCGCATAGACCAGCTGGCGGAGGAGCTCGATGACCGGCTGGTACGCCTTCTGGTTCCCTTCGTAGCAGTTGCCCTTGAAGACATTGGTGTCGTTCAGCTTGAGGATGTGCTGAAACTCCTCGATCAGCCGCGATTTCCCGGACCCCATCTCGCCGCTCACGAGGATCATGTGCGCCCCCGCCTCTACGCCTTCGTCGTCCTCGTCCAGGCGGATGACCTCGGAGGAGTCCGGGCCGGAGTCCCTGCCCTCGGACCTGGCTCGAGCTCGGTGCGGGAAGAAGATCAGCTCGTGGTGGTGCTTCAGGAGGTTCATCTCCTTCTTCCGGCCGACGAGGCGAGGCGAGTGGAAGTAGCTGGCCCTCGTCTCTTCCGTCTCGACCTCGAACTCGAACCCCGAGTGCTTGTTGATGAACTGGATCACCTCCTTGGCTGACTGGAAACGGTTTTCGGGATTCTCCTCGATGAGCTTCATGATGAGCTCCCTGAGATACTCGGGGTGCTTCTTCATGTTGGCCTCGAAGAGCTCGGAGCGGCTGTCGAATCGGGTCCGTCCCTGCGGCGCCTGGGGCTCGTGGTAGAAGGGAAGGTCGCGGTTGACGACCTGGTAGATCGTCACGCCGAGGGAGTAGAGATCGGCTCTCTTGTCGGGAGTCGTCCCGTTGAGGATCTCAGGAGCCAGGTAATTCAGCGTTCCCTTGATCGCGAAGCTGAAGGAACCGGTGATCTTCTCGGCGAGTCCGAAATCGATCAGCTTCACGGTCGGCTTGTCGAGGCCCCGAGTGCTCTTCTGGAAATCGACCTCGTCGTACTGGACCTTCGAGCCATCCTGGATGCCTATGGTCTTCTGACGGCTGACGAGGATGTTGTCGGGCTTCACATCGAAATGGACATAGCCCTGGGAGTGGATGTACTCCAGAGCGCGGCAGACCTGGACCACGATGTCGACGATCTCGTCGTACTTCAGGTACTCGGTGGCCGAGAAGAGATCGATGCCCTTGATGAACTCGGAGACGATGAAGTAGTCCTTCGTATCCTCGATCCGGCCGAAGTTGTAGACCTTTGCCAGATTCGGATGCCGGAGGCGTGTGAGGGCCTCGTACTCCCCCTTGGCCCAGACGTCCTGATCCTCGAGGTTGTCCGAGATCAGGACCTTCAGCGCCACCTTGATGTTGTTCTCGACACCGTCCTGGCAGAGGTAGACGCTGCCCATGGCGCCGGCGCCCAGCTTCCTGAGAACCCGGTATCGGTTGTTGATAGCGTCGTTGGGCTTGAATTCCTGCATGAGCTCGCCGGCGTCCATTCCAGGGAGGAAACGCGAACCCGGACGTCCCTGCTCGAGACCCGCCGCGGGCAGGCGGCAGGTCGGACCCGAGCCCAGCCCTCCAGCTCTGCGTCACCGCGACCTTCTTCAGAGGCAGACGGCTCCTCTCCTCGATGTGATTCCCGCGCGCCTTGCGAGCGCGCCGACTCTGCGGGGGCCGGTGACGCGCCCGGCCGGCTCGCCCCGCCCCCGCCCACGGTCGGTCCGGGAGGATCTCGGCGTCCGAAGCCATCGCCGCTGAGCCTGGCCTGCCATCGGAAGGCTACCCCACCCCTTCTCTTGCGGCAACCCGCGCACGCGGGCCGGATCCTCGCCCATCCTCCTCTTACCGGCCCGCCCTGCACTCCTGCGGGGAACTGCTGCCTGCCCGTCTGACCGCCGCTTTACGGGAAGCGCCCCGCGGGCTTCGCCCCCACCGCCCCTGAGACCCGGCGCTCTTTCGGCCGGTGACGCAGAGGCGTCGCGAAACGAGCCGCAGAGATGCCCGGCCTCGCAGGGCCGGGACTACTTGAGCACCCCGAGAAGATCGAGCTCCTTGACCTCCATGAGGCCCCGGTCGACAGTCTGCTCCATCTCCTTCATCTCGGCGAGCTCGCGGGAGAACCGCTGCTTGACGCCGGTGCTCGAGATCAGGAACTCGAGGTTGGTCACCTCCCTCTTGACCGCGTCCAGGGAGCGGCGCGACCAGTCGAGCAGCTCCTTCTGCTCCCATCCGGTGGCCTGACGCGCCCGAGAGAGAAAGGTCAGGGCGTTCTCGGTGCAGATGCGGCGCGCGTAGGCGAGCCGCTCGGCGACCTCCTCGGCATCCGGCGGCGGCGGCGGAATCTCCACCTTCTCCTGGAATGCGCCCATGGTGCTGTGGGTCGGCGGGCCGGCCATGCCGATAAGGATCTTCGCGACGAGCGGGATGGCGACGGCGACGATCAGCCCGACGACCAGGTCGGTGGTGTCGAAGGCTCCGGTCAGCCGCGCTCTCCGTGCTCGCTTCATGATCAGAAGTTCATGCTCCGGTAGAGATTCTGCCTGAGCTTGTTGATGCGGGTGGCGAAGACGCTGTAGCCGCTGTACTCCTCCTTCCAGCGTCCCTTCGCGTCGCGGAGCTCGGCGGTGACCCCATCCCACTCTTCGAGCCAGGCCCCGATCCGGTCCATGAGCGCCTCCGCCCGCTCCTGCGCGCCCGGCTCCTCGGCCCGCAGCCTGCGGACGACGTCCTGCTCCTCCTGCTCGAAGCCGTCCACGCGGGCGACGAGGTCGTCGAGGCGGGTGCTCTTGTCGGGCTTCGACTCCGCCGGCTGCTCCTTGTTCATCAGGAGGTATCCGCCCATGCCGGCGATGCCCAGCACGGGCAGGATGATCATGATGATGACCGCCGGGGAAGGCTTCTGCGAAGCGGCGCGGGCGGCGGGCGCGCCTCGCGACGGCCTCCCTCCCCGCGGGGCTCTTCTTCCGGAGTTCATGCTCTGTCTCCTCGCCGCTCCCCCGCCAGGGG
>JAFGKN010000501.1 GCA_016928605.1 Planctomycetota bacterium
AAGGTCGGGTGGAAGTCGAGCGAGATGGTGCCGTGCTCGCTCGGCGTGAAGACCCTGTGGCGCCGCGAAAGAACCGGCAGCTCGACGGAGACCTCGTGGCCGGCGCGGTCGCCCGCGGCCTCGAACTCGATCTGCCACTGGCGGCCTCTCTCCGTTTCGCTCCAGACGGCGCGGGCGGAGACGGAGAGATCGCCGGCCGCTGTGGATGAGTCCGGCTCGGGGATTTCCTCGAGATCCTCGAGGCCTCTCCAGGCCTTCGACGCGCCGCTCACCTCGCTCCGGACCGCGATCCGCGGCGGCGCTTCGAGCCACCTCTCGAGCGGGGAGGCGGCGGAAACCGCGGAACGGGCCGGCGGCTCGGCTGCGCCTTCCGCCGCGGCGCGGCTGCGGGCTCCGACAGCCTCGAGTGCCTCCGGCGCTTCGGGCATCTCGAGCACGCGCCCCGGCTCTCCGGCGTTGAGCGAAAGCGGAGCGGCCGCGCTGAGGAGGATGAGCATCGGCCGGCGGAGGATTGCGCTTCTCATCGATCGCACCTCAAGTGGATGAACAGCGCGGAGCGGCGCGGGCGCGGCGCTTCCAGAAGCCTTCGATCTCCTCGAGGCTCTTGCCCCGCGTCTCGGGCACGGCGGCGGCGATGAAGACGAACGCGACGGCGCACATCGCGGAGTAGGACCAGAACGTGATCGAGCCCCCCCAGTGCTTCAGCAGCCAGGGGAGCGACTTGGCGACGCCGTAGCAGGCGATCCAGAGGACCACGGTGGCGATCGACATCGCGAACCCTCGGATGCGCGTGGGGAAGATTTCCGCCAGCAGCACCCAGACGACGGGGCCCATCGCCGAGGCGAAGGAAGCGACGTACGCGAGGATGAAGAGGAGCACCGGCCAGGCGATTATCGTGTTGACGACAGCCGCCATGAGCGGATCGGAGGCGGCCTCCTTGAAGCGGAAGGCTCCGCCGAGAAGGAGGAGCGAGACCCCCATTCCCGCCGATGCGGCGATGAGGATCGGCTTGCGTCCGACGCGGTCGACGATCGCGATGGCCACGAGGGTGAAGACGACGTTGACCGCCCCGACGATGACGGTGTCGCTGAACGCCTGGCTGGTCTGGAATCCGGCTGCCTCGAAGACCTTCGGGGCGTAGTAGATGATCACGTTGATGCCGGTCACCTGCTGCAGGATCGCGAGGACCACGGCGATGACGAGCGCCGTCCGGTATCCAGGCTGGAGGATCTCGAGCGCGGAGCCGCTCTCGCTCGCGATGGCCTGGCGGATCTCGCGCAGCTCCGCCTCGGCTCTCGCTGCTCCCCCCACGCGGGAGAGGATGTCCCTCGCCTCCTTCTCGCGCCCCTTCTTGGTCAGCCAGCGGGGGCTCTCCGGAACGAAGAAGAGCAGGGCAAAGAAGAAGAGCGCGGGGATGGTCTCCGACGCGAACATCCAGCGCCAGCCGGTCGCCATGTTCCACGCCTTGTCGTCCGGAGACTCGATCACGGCGTTGACGTAGTAGACGACGAGCATGCCCGAGACGATGGCGAGCTGGTTGATGGAGACGAGCCGGCCGCGGATCCGCGGCGGCGAGACCTCGGCGATGTAGAGCGGAGAGATGATCGACGCCGCGCCCACCCCGAGGCCGCCCAGCAGGCGGGCGAGGACGATCTCCGCGAGGCTTCGCGGAAAGGCCGATGCGACCGCGGAGACGGCGAAGAGGACCGCGGCGATGATCAGCAGCTTCTTGCGCCCCCACAGGTCGCTGAGGAAGCCGGCCAGCGCGGCGCCGATCATGCAGCCGATGAGAACTCCCCCCGCCGCGTCCCCCTCCTGGAGCTCGGTGAGATCGAAGTGCTCGCCGAGGAAGTCGATCGCTCCGGCGATGACGGCCGTGTCGTAGCCGAAGAGAACGCCGCCCAGAGCGGCCACGAACGTCAAGAGATAGACGTACCCGCGACTGCCCTCGGCGGCCGGAGGCCGGCGGGGGGACGGCGATCTCCCGTCGGGTTGCTGCATCGGAGCGCTCCTCTCCCGGAAAGCGGATCTTCCTGCATCTCCACGTTCGCGACCATGGTACCGGCGCCTCACGGGTTGACAAGAGCCGCCGGATCTCCGCCGTGTCGTTTCCTCCGGAGAGGCGCGGGGCAAGCGCCGCCGGTGGCGTGAGCTCGCGACTGTTTCCGGCTCCGGCGGCTGGCTACGGAGCGCGGCTGTTGCGCTCTGCGGCCGCTTCGTCCGGAGCGCGAGGCGCGGCGGATCGCCGGGCTCACCACTCGCCGGGGAGCAGCTCGCGCGGCCGGCAGGCCTCGGCGAGGCGGACGGGATCGACGGGCCAGATGCGGACCGTCTTGTCGCCCGAGGCGGTCACGATCGACCGGCCGTCGGGCCGGAAGGCCGCGTGATAGACGACGCCATCGTGCAGAAGAGTGAGGATTTCCTTGCCTCTCTCCGCATCCCAGAGGCGAGCCGTCGCATCCCTGCAGGCGGTGACCAAGATGCGGCCCGAAGGCGCGAAGGCCGCCGCCTCGATGGCGGCGGTGTGCCGCAGGGAGAGGAGCCGGCGGCCCGTCGCGGCGTCCCAGAGGATGGCGGTGTCGTCGTCCCCCGCCGTGAGGATGCGGTGGCCGCGCGGGCTGAAGAGGGCGATTTTCACGGCGTCCTCGTGTCCGGCGAGGAGGAGCATCTGCCGGCCGGTGCAGACTTCCCAGACGAGTGCGGTGGGCGATTCGGCATCATCTCCGGTCACGACCCGCTCGCCGGAAGGATCGAACGAAGCGCAAAGGATCTCGCCGGCATGGCCTTCGAGCACGGCGATGGGGTCTCCGCTCCGCGAGTCCAGAGCACAGGCGATCCTCTCCGCGGAGGAGACGGCGAGGAGCACGGCGCCATCCGGGCTGAAGAGCGGGAAGTCGAGGGCGATCTCGCCAAGATCCGGCTCGAGCAGGACCCCGCCGCCCAGCGCGTCGCGCACCCGGAGCTTCCTCTCCTCGACCGAGGCGAGCCGCCGCGAGTCGGGGCTGAAGACCGCCGATTCGTAGTCTCCATCGAGCCCCCGCAGGCGGAAGATCTCCTCTCCAGTGGCCGCGGACCAGACATGTCCCTCGCCATCCTTCGAGATGCTGACCACCAGCTCGCCGTCCCGGCTGAAGCGCGCGCCCCAGACGGTCGCGGAGTGCCCCCGGTAGATCGTCACCGGATCCCGCGTCGAGACACGCCAGATGCGCGCGGTCTGGTCCTTCGATGCGGTGAGCACGAGCGCTCCGTCGGGGCTGAAGGTCGCCATCCGCACCATGTCGAGATGTCCCTCGAGCGCGGGGATGCGGGGAGTCCACGGGTTCCAGATGCGGGCCGTGCCGTCGTACGAGGCGCTCACGATCCTGGTGCCGCCGGGATGGAACTCGACCGTGCGGACTTCGCTCCGGTGTCCGAGCAGACGCACCTCCTCGATGCCGGTCGCGCTCTCCCAGACGCGGACCGTCTTGTCCTTCGACGCGGTGACGACGCGGCGGCCATCGGGGCTCCAGGCCGCATAGCGCACGGCGTCGTAATGACCCACGGCACGCTCGGCCTCCTCCGGGGGCAAGACAGCGATCGGAAGCCCGGTTTCCGCATCCCAGATGCGGGCCGTGTTGTCGCCCGATGCCGTGAGGACGCGGCGTCCCTCCGCATCGAAGAACGCCGTGCGGACCGTGTCGGTGTGCCCGGAGAGGACGAGCGCGGCGCCGGTCTCGAGATCGAGGATGCGGGCGGTGTGGTCGCCGCTGGCCGTGGCGAGGCGCCGGCCGTCGCGGCTGAAGCTCAGATGGCGGACCTCTGCATCGTGCCGGACAATCCAGCGGCTCTTCAGCGAGCTCATCTCCCAGACCCTCGCCTCGCCATCCTCGCCGGCGCTCGCGATCAGCGTCCCGTCGGGGCTGAAGGCGACGAAGGCCACGGGCGCTTGATGGCCGGACAGCGCGTGGAGGAGCTCTCCGGTCTCCGCATCCCAGATGCGCACTCCTGCATCCCTCGACGCCGTGGCGACGAGCGCTCCGCGCGGGTCGAAGGTCGCGTGCTCGACCGCTCCCTCGTGACCTTCGAGGAGCAACGTCTTGCCATCTTCGATGGTGACGATCGCGGAGCTCTGGTCGTTGGATGCCGTCACGATGCGTCGGCCGTCGGGACTGAACCCGGCGTGGCCGACGGTCTTCGAGTGGACATCGATCCTCCTCAGGAGGATCCCCGTATCGCTCCTCCACACGCAGGCCGTGTTGTCCCTGGAGGCGGTCACGACCATCTGCCCGTCGGGGCTGAAGAATGCGCAGTGGACCGCGCCGGTGTGCCCCACGAGCGTTCTCTCCTCGACCTGCGCCTGGAGCGCGGCGAGGAGCGCGTTGCTGGCGATGAGGCCTGGGCGCCGCCGAGCCCCCTCGATGGCCACCAGGAGCGCCAGGCCGGGATCCGTCGACAGGAGCGATGTGGACTGAGCCGCGAGCCGGAAGCCTTGCTCGCGGATCAGCTCCTGCCTCCCTCGCTCGAGGAGGTGCAGGGAGGCGGCGAGAGCGGCGGAGAGGAGGACGAAGGCGGCGAGGATCGCGGTGCCCAGCACCGGGTGGCGCTTCGCCCAGCGCCGCACCCGGATGACGGGCCCCGGAGGACGGGCCCGGATGCGCTCTCCCTGGCGGAACCGGCGCAGATCCTCGGCGAGCTCGAGGGCGGTCTGGTAGCGCCGG
>JAFGKN010000067.1 GCA_016928605.1 Planctomycetota bacterium
ATCCAGAACGAGATGCTGGTCTCCGACCTCTTTCGACGGGCCGGCGTCGCGGCTCCGCTCGAATGGACGGTCAACCTGACGTTCAATGGAACGCTCGACACCCGCTACGTGCGCAAGGAGCACCTCAACGAGGACTTCCTCGAGCGCTACTTCGGCGGAGCGAGCGACGGCGGCAACCTCTACCGCGCCTACGACCCGGAGGAGAGCGCGTTCCCCTACCAGGGCGACCTGAGCTTCCTGGGGGAGGATCCCGACGACTACCGCCCGTACTACGTCAAGCGCACGAACCGCGAGGAGGATGACTACTCGGACGTCATCGAGCTGTGCCGGACGTTCGATCCCGGCGAGACCTCGGATGCCCTCTTCCCGGGCCGCGCGGCCGAGGTCGTCGACGTCTGGCAGTGGGCGCGTCACATGGCGCTGATGTCGGCGGTCAGCAACCGCGACGGGTCCCTCCACAACCGCACTGGCGAGGATTACTTCCTCTACCGCGTGCCGGAGACATCGAACCGCCGCGACGCCGGCAAGTGGGTGCTCATCCCCTGGGACATCGAGGAGAGCTTCGCGGAGACGGTGGCCGAGCACCGCGACGGCGACGAGCCGATCCTCAACTTCATCGAGAACGACCGCGCCGTGGATGCCGTCCAGCGTCTCTTCACGCTGCCGCAGCACATCGTCCTCTACTACGCCAACCTCCTCGACCTGCGCCGCGGCGTCTTCTCCCGGGGCGAGCTCCGTCAGCGGCTGCCTCTCATCGACTTCCTCTTCGGCTTCTCGACCATCGACGGCATCGAGGCCTACCAGGCGGCGCGCATCGGCTTCTACGATGAGGGCATCCCGACATCGCTCAGCGCAGGCAGCACCGGCGCAGAGAGCACCGGCTGCGGCGTGCTCCTCTACACCACTGCATCGAGCATCGCGCTCGAGGGGAGGTGTCACGCGGCTCTCACCCGCGGAGTGAGAGTGAACGGGGCAGCGGCCGATCTCGACGCCGTCCACGCTCGATGGGCCCACACGCTCCCCGTCGCTCCGGGGGAGAGCACGATCGTCATCGAGAGCGAGGATGATCTCGGTCAGGTCTTCGACACCCTGGAGATCGTGGTGAACCGGCTCGCGTCGCCGCTCACGTCCGTCTCGGGGACGCTCGCCGCGAGCACCGCCTGGACCGCGGCGCAAGGACCTTACCTGATGACCGGCAGCGTCACCGTTCCGCAGGGTGTCACCCTCACCATCGAGCCGGGAGCGGTGGTCTTCGGCGCGGCGGGCGCAGCGATCATCGTGCAGGGACGCCTGGAGGCCGCGGGCACCGAGGCGGATCCCATCCTCTTCCGCTCGAGGCGATGCGAGAACCGCTGGGGCGGCATCGCGTTCGACGCCACGGGGACCGGCGCGGGCGCCCCCACACACCTGCTCCGATTCTGCGACATCCAGGATGCAGTCAGTCCCGCCGGCTACGCGGGCGTCGTCGCGCCCGTCGGCTCGCGCCTGCTCGTCGAGCAGTGCGAGTTCAGCCGCCTGACAGCCAACGCCATCGACGGGACCGATGCGTACCTGGAGGTCCGCGACAGCCGCTTCACGGCTATCCGCGAGGGCGTCCATTGCACGGACTCCGACGTCATCGTCACCGGATCGCGCTTCCAGGGGATGATGGGCGACAAGGACGCGATCGACTTCGACGGCAACGGCCAGAGTCGATCGCTGATCCAGGGCTGCACGTTCCTCGACGGCTCCGACGACGGCATCGACCTGGTGAGCGCAAGCGTCGACATCCTGGACAACACCTTCGTCAACATCCAGGACAAGGCGGTCTCGCTCCTGAGCAACGGCCCCGCCGGGCCGCCCTTCGTCGCCGGCAACTTCCTCTACAACTGCGGGACCGCCATCGCGCTCAAGAACGGGAATCCGAGCGTCCCGATGGAGGGCCACCACAACACGATCGTGGGAAACCAGGAGGGGCTCAAGCTCTTTGCCTACATGGGCTCCACCGTCGGCGGCCACGGCGCGTATCACAGCAACATCATCTGGAACAACATCCGCGACGTCCAGCTCGATGCCCGCTCCTCGCTCGTCCTCACCCACTCCGACGTCTCGAGCGGCGCCTGGCCCGGCGAGGGGAACATCTCGTCGGATCCCCTCTTCGCCGACCTCGCCGCTCTCGACGTCGCGCTGCGGCAGGGCTCTCCCTGCATCCGCACGGGGCGCGACTCGAGCGACATGGGCGCCGTGCCCTACGAGGGAGACCTCGGCTTCATCCGCGGCGACGTGGACCTGAGCGGAGGAGTCGACATCACCGACGCGATCGCCGCCGTCAACCACCTGTTCCTCGGCGGGCCCGGACCGATCTGCCAGGACCGGATGGACTCGAACGACGACGGCGACCTCGACGTCTCCGACCCGATCCACACGCTGCTCCACCTCTTCGCGGGGGGAAGCCCGCCGCCGCCGCCCTACCCCGCGCCGGGGCCGGATCCGACGCCCGATGGACTCTTCTGCCCCTGAGCTCGCGGCCTGCGCGATGACGTGCCCCCGGCCGCTCCTGTCATCCGCCGGCCACGGCTCGCACCAGCTCGAGGGAGTCCCCGCTCGCGAGGACGACGGACGTCATGCGCCCCTTCTCGAGCGGCTCGCCGTTGAGCTCGGCGACGACCCAGCGCGCGTCGAGGTCGAGCGCGCGGAGGAGATCGCCCAGCGTCGCGCCGGCGGCGATCGTGCGGCGCTTTCCGTTGACGGTGATCTCAATCATTCAGAGCAGCCTCCCAGTCCTTCCAGACCGGGTCGTAGCCCGAGCGGCGTATCGCTGTCGAGACCTCGTCCGGCCGGCGGCGATCCTCGATCTCGAACTGCTTCCCCGTCTCCTCCGGCGCGGAGTAGCCTCCCGGCTCGGTGCGCGAGCCGGCGCTCATCTGCGTGATGCCGAGCCGGATCATGCCGTCGCGGAAGGCCGCCTTCTCGCGGGTCGAGAGGACGAGCCCCAGATCGGGCAGGAAGAGGCGAAACGCGCAGACGAGCTGCGCCAGGTGGCGGTCGGCGACCGGCCGCGGAGGATCGATCGAGAAGGAGGCGGGGCGCAGCCGCGGGAAGGAGACGGAGATGAAGGCTCGCCAGCAGCGGCGCATCAAGTACCGGGCGTGCGCTGCGAGGTGGATCCCCTCGAGCCGCCAGTCGGAGAGGCCCAGCAGCGCCCCGATGCCGATCCTCTTCATGCCGCCGGCCGCGCCGCGCTCGGGAGTCTCGAGCCGCCAGTCAAAGTCCCTCTTCTTGCCGCGGGGGTGGACCTCCGCGTAGACCTCTCGATCGTAGGTCTCCTGGTAGATCGTCAGCCCCTCGGCGCCGGAGCGCACCCACTCGCCGTAGACCTCCTCCGTCTGCGGCTGCACCTCGACCGAGAGGCTCGGCACGTCGGTATGGAGCGCCGAGAGGACCTCCGCGATGTACTCCGGCGGGACGATCCTCGGGTGCTCGCCCGAGACGAGCAGCAGGTGGCGGAATCCCCGTCCGGTGAGGATGCGCGCCTCGGCGACCGACTCCGCCACGGTCAGCGTCCGGCGGCGGATCCGGTTGCGGATCGCGAAGCTGCAGTAGGTGCAGCTCTCGACGCACTCGTTCGAGACGTAGAGGGGCGCGTAGAGCTGGATCGTCCTTCCGAACCGCTGCACCGTGATCCGGTGGGCGAGGCGGGCCATCTCCTCGAGGAAGGGCTCGGCGGCCGGCGAGAGCAGCGCCGCCACGTCGAAGAGATCGCGCCGCTCGGCGGCGAGAGCACGCGCCACCTCGGCCTCGCTCGCATCGCGCGCGCGGGCCACCAGCGCGTCGACCGGCAGCTCGAGGAGATGCTCGCGAAAGCTCATCCGCCTTCCCCCAGAAAGCCGGTCAGCGGGCTCGACGCCTCCGCTCTCTCCCGCGGCCCCGCCGCGCCCGCCAGGTATCCGGCCCGGCCAGCCTCGACGGCCAGCCGGAAACCGCGCGCCATCTGGACGGGGTCGCGCGCCACGGCGATCGCGGTGTTGATGAGCACCGCGTCGGCTCCCAGCTCCATGGCCTCCGCGGCGTGGGACGGCGCGCCCAGCCCCGCGTCCACCACCACCGGCACCCCCGCCTGCTCGACGATGATCGCGACGGCGTCGCGCGTCTTGAGCCCCCGGCTCGAGCCGATCGGCGAGCCGAGCGGCATCACGGTGGCCGCCCCGGCCTCCTCGAGCCGCCGGGCGAGCACCGGGTCAGCGCCGATGTAGGGAAGCACGGTGAAACCTTCCTTCACCAGCATCTCCGCGGCCCGCAGCGTCTCGACAGGATCCGGGAGAAGCCACTTCGGGTCCGGAGTCACCTCCAGCTTGATCCAGTCGGAGAGGCCTGCGGCGCGGGCCAGGCGGGCGAGGCGCACCGCCTCCTCGGCGCTCTCCGCTCCCGAGGTATTGGGCAGGAGGAGATACCGCTCGCGGTCGATGAACTCGAGCAGATTCGGCTCGCGGGAGTCGAGATCGACCCGCCGCAGCGCGACGGTGACGATCTCGGCGCCGGAGGCGTCCAGCGCCTCCGCCATCACCTCCGGCGAGGTGAACTTTCCCGTGCCGACGAGCAGTCTCGAGGAGATCGCTCGGCCGGCGATGACGAGCGGATCGCGGGCGGTGCGGGTTTCGGGAGCTTGCATGGACTCACGTTCCAGGTGGCTCCGGCGCGGCCGGGTCACCGCGCGCGGCTTCGGCGAGGTAGAGATCGTATGGACGGCAACCGCTCGGAAGCTCGGAGGGACCCTGAGCAGAGACGCGCTGCTCTCCGCCCGCGGCTCGACCGGTGCGAGTTTCGGCCCCGGACCGGGGCTATCTGCTGATGCCTCACCCCGAGGGCTGGCAGCTCGATCCGCCTCCCCCCGACCCGCCGGGCCCGACGCCGAAGGAGGAGAACTCCTTCTCGAGGCGCGTCGAGCCGCAGGACGGACACTTCTGGGGCTCTTCTCCTCTCCGGCGGGCGAAAAACTCGAAGATCTCGCCGCAGTCCTGGCAGCGATAGTCGAACATCGGCATGAATGGGCTCTCCGTGATCGAACGTCGGTATCAGGGAATGCGCTCGAGCACTGCATCCGCAGGCTTCCCAGCGCGCTAGCGGATCGGCCGCCGCGGGCCGGGCCCCAGGCCTTCCTGGCGAAACCCCGGCGCGGCCGGCC
>JAFGKN010000502.1 GCA_016928605.1 Planctomycetota bacterium
ACCGTGGAGGCCCCCGACAGCTCCAGGTGCTCGAGCGTTCCCGAGCTGTCGCTGCCCCGGAAGGCGACCCCGCCCCACGCCTCCTCGGAATCGGCGCGGCAGAAACGTACGGGCTTATCCTCGATCCCCAGTACGGAGAGCGTTCCCCTGACGACGAGCGAGACTCCCGGGTCGAACCTCACCTCGACGCCGGCCTCCAACGCGAGCGTCATCCCAGCCGGGAGCTCGAGGTCCGCGGTCGCGTGGTACGGGCTTTCGGCCTCGGTCCACTCCTGGACGTCGATCGTGCCCTCGACGATGGTCTCGGCGCGGACCGCCGCCGCCCCCGCGAGCCACGAGATCAGCGCGAGGACCCCGAGGCGGAGGGCCCATGGTAGAGAAACAGCGCCATCCCGGACTGATCTTGAGAAACCCTTGCGCATGAGATGCTCGGCTGGATCTTCTTCTGGAGTGCGCCCACACGGCTCTGCGGCCGTCAGAGGCAGGCTCCGTTCGTCCGCAATTATAGGCCCGCTCTGCCCGCGCAGCACGCAGAATAGGACGTGACCGACGGCCGCGGGCCGCGAGCCCCGGGCGACGCGCCTCTCCCCCGCCGAGATCACGGGCCGGTCTTCCCCGCCGCGGCCTTCTGCGCTTCACCGGCGGCGTCCAGGAATCTCCTCCACTTCACCGGCACGTCGTTCTTCTGCGGGGCGCCAGGGGTACTGCGTCCATCCGCCACGATCTTCTCCATCGCCGCCGTCAGGTCGGCGACGACGTCGGGTCTCTCGGCGTACAGGTTCCTCGTCTCGCCGATGTCGGCCGAGAGGTCGTAGAGCTGGGCCGGATGGTCATCGCGGCCGCGGCCCCATCCTCCCGAGCCCGGGCCGAAGACCAGCTTCCATCGGCCCTTGCGGATGGCGAGGAGGCCGCCCGATGACTGGTTCACCGCGACCTCGCGGACCGGCGCGTCCCCCCCGTCGAGAAGGGGCAGGACGCTCGTGCTGTCCTCCCCTGCCCCATCGGGCAGCGTCGCCCCGAGGATCTCGGCGCAGGTGGCGAGCAGGTCAGCGTGCTGGACGAGGCGGCCGCAGACCGCGGCGGCCTTCACCGCCTCCGGCCAGCGCACGATGAACGGTACGCGGTGGCCGCCCTCCCAGACATCCGACTTGTAGCCGCGGAGCGGCCCGCTGGGGAAGTGCCCCTTCTCCTCCAGCTCATCGACTCCGATGTAGGGAGCGCAGCCGTTGTCCGAGGTGAAGAGGACGAGGGTTTCGTCCGCCGCCCCGCTCGCATCGAGGGCGTCGAGCACGCGGCCGACGACGGCGTCCGTCTCCATCACGAAGTCGGCGTACCGGTTGAGCCCGCTGCGGCCCCTCCACTCCTCGTTCACCGCGAGGGGCGTGTGCGGGGAGGTCAGCGGGAGGTAGAGGAAGAACGGCGCCCGGGCGCGGGCCGACCTCTCGATGAACTCGCAGGCGCGATCGCGCAGGGTCGGGAGAATCGGCTCCAGCCGCCAGCCGGCGAGGGCCGGGCCCTGCAGGCTCGCCAGGTTGTCCCTCAGCAGCTCGGGGGGTAGAAAGCGCGAGGGGACGCCGACGGTGCGGTCCCCGTCGATGAAGCAGAACGGCGGCCAGTTGGGCACGTCGGTACCGAAGTAGCTGCCGAAGCCCCGGGCGGTCGGCCCGCCGAGCACAGGCCGGGAGAAGACTTCCCGCCAGAGGGCCGCCTGGTCCTCGGGCGGCTCCGATCGGCCGTCGGGCGGCTTCGCGTGGAAGAGGTCCGCACGGCCCTCGGGGATGGGCCAGTCCCACCCGAGATGCCACTTCCCTATGCAGGCGGTCCGGTACCCCTCCTGCGCGAGGAGCCCCGCCACCGTGAGCCGGTCGGGGGCGATCAACGGCTTCCCGAAGACGTTCACGATCCCGGCCTGTAGGCGGGTCCGCCAGTGGTAGCGGCCGGTGAGGAGCGTGTAGCGCGAGGGGGAGCACACGCCGGAGCTGGAGTGACCGTCGGTGAAGCGCATCCCTTCGGCGGCGAGCCGGTCGATGTTCGGGGTGGGGATCTTCCCGCGGTCGGGGTTGTAGCAGCGGACGTCGCCGTAGCCCAGGTCGTCGGCGAGGATGACGACGACGTTCGGGCGGCGGGCGGGGCCTTCGGCGGCGGCGGTCGCCGAGGCCAGGGCGATGAGCGTCAACACGTGGAGTTCCATGCGGGTGATTGTAGGCAGTCCGAGGGGAGCCGCACAAGGAGCCGGGGGTGAAGACATCCCCGCGCCGGACGAGATCGAGGACAATCTGTAAGACCCGGCGCTGATTCAACTCCTCCCGGCAGGTTAGGATGGAGACTCTTCCTCAGGCCAGGCGGCGCGTCTTGAAAGGGTCCGGCAGAGAGCCGTCGAGAATCTGCGGCACCTTCGGCCGATGACTCGACTTCACGGATGAACATGGATGATCTCATGACCGAGCAGGAACCGATGGAGACCCTGGCCCGCCGGGCGGCGGCGGGCGACCGGCAGGCCTTCGAGGAGCTGGTCGGCGCCTGCGAGCCTCGCGTGGCCGCGCTGGCGCGCGATCTCCTCGGGAAGAGAGCCCGGCAGTACGTGGAGGTGGCGGACATCGTGCAGGAAACGTTCGCCAAGGCGTTCCAGCACATCGATCGGCTCGTCTGGAGAGGCGACGAGGCGTTTCTCGGGTGGCTTTCGAGCATCGCCCGGAATGTGGTCCTCAGCGCGGTTCAGAAGGTGCAGCGCGCTCCGCTGCAGCTCCAGAGGGACGTTCCCGACTCGGGAGCATCGCCCAGCAAGAACCTGAGGCGGCAGGAGAGGTTCGAGCGCCTGCAGAAGGCCATCGACGCTCTTCCACCGCAGTACCGGCAGGTGATCGTGCTCGCGCGCATGGAGAAGCTCGAGGTGAAGGAGATCGCCGCGCGCATGAACCGGTCCCCGAACGCCGTCAAGAAGCTGCTGGCGCGGGCTCTCCAGGAGCTGAAGAAGGATTTCGGGGATACGGAGAGCCTCCATCTGCCGGATCAGAACCTGGAGGCGACAGGAGGGGGACATGGCCGGTGAGCCGCAGCGCTTGTCTGAAGATGGGGATGAGACGGATATCGATCGGATCGAGGAGGCCGTCGCCCGGTACATCGATGACCTCATAGCCGGCAGACCGGTCGACCCGATGCAGGTCCTGGTCGAGAATCCAGGGATCGGGGATGCGGTCCTCGAGCGGCTGGAGGACTTCATCTCTCTGCGGCAGGACGATCAGGTCGGCGCGCCTCTGGGCACCCTCGGCGACTACACGCTCCGCCGGCAGATCGGCCGCGGAGGGATGGGGGTGGTCTACGAGGCCTGGCAGAACTCCGTCGATCGACGCGTAGCGCTCAAGGTGCTGCCGAAAGCGATCGCGGTGGACACGAGAGCGGCCTCCCGGTTCATGCGGGAGGCGCATATCGCCGGCAAGCTCAGCCACCCGAAC
>JAFGKN010000068.1 GCA_016928605.1 Planctomycetota bacterium
GCGCACTCGGTGAACTTGCTCGTCATGCCGAAGAACGCGGCGACCACCATCCAGAAGACGGCGCCGGGCCCTCCCAGGTTGACGGCGAGAGCCACGCCCGCGATGTTGCCGAGCCCCACCGTCGCCGAGAGCGCGGCGCAGAGCGCCTGGAAGTGGCTCACCTCGCCGCGGCTGTGCGGGTCCGTGTACTTGCCCCGCACGAGCTGAAGCGAGTGGCGGAAGCCCCGCACGTTGATGAAGCCCATCACGACGGTGAACGAGAGTGCCCCGAGGATCAGCCAGAGGACGACGAGCGGCACGCTGGGGTACTTTCTTGCCCTCGCCGTCTCCGCGCCGACGATGGCCTCGACGGGGTCGAAGAAGAGGACCGTCGCCATGTATCCGACGACCACGCCGGCGGCATCGTCGATCCGGCGGGCCAGCGACTTCCCCCGCGCCGTCTCACCCGGCGCATCTCGGGCACCCCCCTCCGCGCCGGATGCGGCCGGCGCAGCGTCTGCGACACCGGCCCCGGCGCCCTCAGCCGCCTCGGCCGCCGGGGCCTCGGCCCGCCGCGACGGCGACTTTGCGGCAGCAGCAGCAGACGGCTCCTCGGCCGGGGCGCCGCTCGGCGCCGAGAGCGCGAGCGCCAGAGCACCGAGGACGATGCAGGCGCGAACTCGGCGGGTCGCGGATCCAGAAGGCCGACATCTCATCCCGTGCGTCCTCGGTCAACAGCCACTTCGCCCTGCCGGACGATCGAAGGCGAACAGAGTACCAGAGCAGCGCCTGGAAGGAAACTCTGCTGCGGACTGGCGGGCGAGCGATGCCGCGGGCGGATCACTCTCCCGAGCTGCTGCGCCGGCGAGGCGGCCGGCGGCGGCGGCGGCGCGACGAGGAGCCCGGCTTCTTGCCGGCCGGATCCGACGGACCTGTCTGGCCCTCCCCCTTCGGCTTCTCCCCGGCGCCTGTGCGCCGCCGGGAGCCGGACTTCGCATCATCCCTCGACCTCGCCGGCGGCGAGGATCGAGGCGGTGAAGAAGAGGGGCGCTGGCCCTTGCTCCGGGTCGGTTCGGCCTCGGGCTTGCGCGCCCGGACGAGGCTCGGATCGACGTCGAAGTACTCGGTGCGGATGAAGTCGTCGGGGATCGCCGAGAGCTTCAGCTTCTCCGGACGAGGCCGCGGCTTTCTCTCCAGGGGATCCCGGATGATGTCCGGCGGCCGCGAGGCTCCGCCGGAGCTCGATGGGCCATCCCGCGCCTCGCCGGGATCGCCGGCGGAGCGCCCCTTTCCCGGCTGAGCGCCGGCGGAGCTCGATGGGCCATCCCGCGCCCCGCCGGGATCGCCGCCGGAGCGCGCCCTTCCCGGCCGAGCACCGGCGGAGGGCTGCGCCGCCCCGCTCTCCCGCGAGCCGGACGGTCCCCTGCCGCGGCGCCGTCGCCGCGAGAGGTTCGAGCGGGGCTCGCCGGGATCGCGCCGCGGCTGGCTCGCGCCTCCAGCTCCCTCGGCTCCCGCCCCGGAGGCGCCCTCGGCGGCTTTCGTCCCCGCGGAATCCGTAGGCGGGGCATCGGCCGTCCGGTCCGCCGGCTCGACTCCGGGACCGCGACGGGGCTTCCGGCGCTTGCGGTCTCCGCGGCGACCGCCTCCGAGGGATCCGCGGGCGCCCTGGGATCCTCCCTCCCGGGATCCTCCCTCCCTCTCCGGAGCGGCGCCCCTCTCCTCTCCTCGCGGATGCCCGCGGCGACCGCTCGTCTCGAGCCGGATGTCGAGCCCGGTGCCGCGGAGGATCTGGTCCCACGACCTCCGCTCCCTCGAGGAGACGAGCGTGATCGCCTGGCCCAGGCGGCTCGCGCGCCCCGTGCGCCCGATGCGGTGGACGTATGCCTCGGGCTCGTCGGGGACCTCGTAGTTGATCACGCGGGCCACGTCCTCGATGTCGAGACCGCGGGATGCCACGTCCGTGGCCACCAGGATGCGGACGTCGCCCTGCCGGAACGCCTCGAGGATGCGGAAGCGCGTCTCCTGGTCCTGCTCGCCGTGGAGCGCGCCGGCGCTGTAGCTGTGCCCCCACAGCATCCGATCCAGATCGATCGCCTGCCTCCGCGTGTTGCAGAAGATGATCGCGGTCTCGTCGGCGCTCTCGTCGAGGATCCGCCGAAGCTCGCGGAACTTGTCGCGGAACTCGACCCTCCGGTAGACCTGCGAGATCTCGGGAACCGTCGTGAGCCCGACGGACGTCGAGTGAATCTCGGGATCCTTCATGTACCGCCGCAGGAGCACCTCGATCTGGGGAGGGATGGTGGCCGAGAAGACGAGTGTCTGCCGGTCCGACGGGGTCTTGTCGAGGATCTTGCTGACGTCCTCGATGAAGCCCATGTCGAGCATGCGGTCGGCCTCGTCGAGAACCACCGTCTCGCACCAGCCGAGCGACAGGATGCGGTCGCCGAGCAGGTCGAGCACTCGTCCGGGAGTGCCCACGACCACCTGGCACCCGCTGCGGAGCTTCTCGATCTGCCCGCTCGCGTGAACGCCTCCCACCAGGAGGGCGACGCCGAGCCCCCGGCGCAGCCCCATCTGCTCGAGCACGCCGGCCACCTGCTGGGCGAGCTCTCGCGTGGGAGTGAGGACCAGGGCCTGCACCGCGACGCGCTGCGTGTCGACGCGGCCGATGAGCGGAGCTCCGAACCCGATCGTCTTGCCGGTGCCGGTCTCCGCCTTTCCCACAACGTCCCGGCCCGCGAGGATGGGGCCTATCACCTTCTCCTGGATCGGAGTCGTCTCGACGAATCCCAGCTCCTCGAGCGCCTCGAGGACGTCGGGACTCAACGCATAGTCGGTGAACTTCGCGTGCGCTTCGGTCTGTTGATTCTCCATGCCTTGGTTCTGGAAAGGCCCCGCTCTCCGCACTGCTGCATCGGGCCGCTGCGCAGCCCTCTCGCGCAGGACGGCGCGACCCGGTCGCCAGCGCGTGCGATCGCCGCCCCGAGGATCCCGGATGCCTGACCGGCGCGATGCATCGCTCCCCGCGATGCGGGCTCCCGGGTCCGCTCCGCAGCGGGCTCCTCTCCACCGCAGGGAAGGATCTATCGCGCCGGAGAGCGTGCTCGTCGAGAGGCTGCCCGGCGGGTCAGAGTATGTCGTCGGCCTCGGGGTCGGGCTGTTCGAGGTCGGGGCCTTTCTTCGTGTCCTTCTTCGGTTTTGCCTTGGAATCGCCTTTCTTTGCGGCGTCCGGCGTATCCTTGGTCTCTTTCCCCGCAGCCGGAGGCTCCGGCGCCCGCGTGCGGAGCTGGCCGGTGCCCCTCAGGCTCTCGATCTCTTGCTTGAGCCTGTCGGCGGGGAGCTTCCCCGCGATCTTCAGATCGCTGATGAGAAAAGAGATCCTGTCGAAACTCAGGGCGAGGTTGCCCTCCGTGGGCTCGCTCACCCCATCCAGGGTGACGACATCCGCCATCCCTTCCTTGAGATTCCCCTGCGCTGGCGCGTGCATGCGCACGGTCAGCTTGCCCTCCTTGAAGACGATCTCCACCGGCACGCCGGCCGACTTCCTGTCGAACCACTGCGCGGGTGGCCCCCGGAAGCGGGGATCCCGCGACGCGGCCGCCGCTCGGCGGCGCCCGCCGCTGATCACCGAGGCTTCCTGAAAGAAGCTCAGCTGGATGTAGCTGCGCCCCTCCTGGTTGAGGATGAAGACCAGCTTCGAAGCCGCCATGAGGATGGGGATCCGGACCTTGAAGCTGATCGAGTAATCGTTTCCCAGCGGGAACCGCGAGACCGCGCTTCCGGAGGAGAGGCCGACGAGCGAGAAAGTCCCCGCCGCCCCCTCGAGCAGGGTCCGCTTCACCGATACGTCCTTCACCGCGGCGGCATCGGAGATGACCCCCTGCCCCGCCTTTCCTTGGCACCGGAAGCCCTTCTCGAAGAGCCCTTCGCCGGGGAACGCCAGCGTGAAGCGATCGTCCTTCTCGAGCGTCAGCTTGCCTCCAAAGATCGTCTCGGCGTTCCAGTTCAGGAGATCTGCGAACGATGGACCGGCGGCGGCAACCTCGGCGCCGACGCACAGAGCGGAAGGCGCGATGCCGGCCGCGAGAGCCAGCAGCAGAGGCATCCGGGAAATCGCGAGATGCGTGGCGTTCACGGGATCCTGTCGCCGAGCCATGACCTGGACGGAAACCCCAGCCGCTCGGGCCGGCGCGCGCCGGCCCTGAAGCCTTGAGGGCTCATTGTAACGCGGTGTACCTGCAAAACCAGAGGAATCGAAGACTTCCGCCGCGTGCAGTGCGCAGGGTCGCAGCCAGCGCCGCGGCCGGCTCGCTGCGCTCGAGCACCGCCGGGAACGTGGCGCGGGAGGGAGCCGGCGAAGCGAGCCGCGGGAGAGAAGACCGTGGCCAGCTGCCGGACGTTTCGTGTATCGTGGCCGGTCAGCGGCGCCGGGGGGAGCGACGCGATGTGCAGTCCTCTGTCGACATCGGCGCGCTCCGCTCGCCCGGCGCTGCGCACGGACGGTCCGCCGGAGAGGAGCTCCGCCGCTGAGCCTGCGCGCCTGCGAGTGGCGCGGTGCGATCGGCGAGCGCATTGCCGCTGGACGGATACCGTGTATCATGGCCGCCTTCGGGAAGGAGACGGAAAGGAGCGCCTCGAGATGGACATGGAACAGGTCTACGCGCAGCGGCTCAAGCGCTACGTCACGGCGATGCGGAACGAGAAGCCGGACAGGATCCCGATCCGGCCCTTCGTCGCCGAGTTCACGGCCAAGTACGCCGGCTACAGCTGCCAGCAGGTGGCCCACGACTACGAGCTGGCCTTCGACGCCGCCCGCAAGTGCGCCGCCGATTTCGACTGGGACGCCGTCGTCGGCAACATGGTCTACGTCTGGACGGCGCTCACGCAGGCGATCAGCCTCAAGTACTACGCCATCCCCGGCATCGACATCCCGCCCGACACCGGCTTCCAGTACCTCGAGCCGCGCGAGGAGAGCGCCCACATGAAGCCGGAGGAGTACGACCAGCTCATCGCTGACCCGACGGGCTTTCTCTTCAACGTCTGGCTCCCGCGCGTCGCCCGCGATGTGCAGCCCATGGGAGAGCCCACTTCGTTTCGCAACAACCTCTCCTTTCTCAAGGGGGGGATGGCGATGATGCAGTACTTCGGCGGCTTCGGCGTCCAGGGCGACCGCCTGCGGAGGGAATCGGGGACCGTCTCGGCGATCGCCGGCATCCTCAAGGCGCCGCTCGACATCATCGCCGACAAGCTCCGGGGATACATCGGACTGACGATGGACCTCCTCGAGCGCCCGGAGAAGGTGCTCGCCGCCTGCGAGGCGCTGATGCCCCACCTGACGCAGGTGGCGCTCTCGGGCGCGGATCCCGCGAAGAACGTGCCCATCTCGATCTGGATGCACCGCGGCTGCGTTCCCTTCATCTCCTTCGACCACTTCAACAGGTTCTACTGGTCGACCCTCAAACCCATCATCCAGGAGATCTGGTCCAGCGGGCACCAGGTGCTCTTCTACGCCGAGGGCAACTGGAACGCTCACCTCGACGCCTTCGCCGAGCTCCCCGACCAGAGCATCATCTACCACGTCGACCAGGCCGACATCTTCGAGGTGCATCGCAAGGTCGGCCACAAGTTCTGCATCAGCGGAGGCATCCCGAACTACCTGCTGGGGTACGGCACGCCGGACCAGGTCCGGGAGTGCTGCAAGAAGGTGATCGACGGCGTGGCGCAGGACGGCGGCTACATCATGGACGCGAGCGCGATCGTCCAGAACGACGCCAAGGTCGAGAACGTCCGCGCGATGACCGAGTTCACGCGCGAGTACGGAGTGTACTGAAGACCACAACATCATCACTGCCAGGAGCAGCCCGCTCCCGGCCGGTCGCACAGAACAAGCGAGACCAGCCCATGGCCGAGACCCAGAACACCCATCGCCCGCCGGGGACCTGCATCCCCTGGGAGGAGAAGAAGAAGGAGCTGCCGGAGATCACGGGGGACAAGGACCTCGTGCGGCGCCAGTGGGAGCAGATCGACGGCCTGGCCTACATCTACATCTGGCACTGCCTGCTCTCGTTCTGATCGATCAGAAGCAGGCGCTCGGACAGCCCTCGATGCGCACGCAGGCCGTGCCCAGAGCCGGCGGAGCACCATCGAGGAATACGTACTGGAGGGTGAAGATCGCGTCGCTGACATCGACGCGGGCATCGCCGTTGACATCGAAGAGCTGGAGATTGCCGCCCTCCGAGATCGAGCCGCCCTCGCAGGGTAGGGGCCGCCCCCCGCGGAAGAGATGGAGCAGGAGCGCGATGGCGTCGGAGAGATCGACCTCGCCATCCTGGTTGCCGTCGCCCGGCCGCTGGCGCCCTCCTGGCGGCGTCGAGCCGTCGGCCCAACCGGGAGACCCGCCCACCTCGGAGCTCTCGCGCCAGCCGATCGCCAGCCCCCACACCTCCGGCGCGTCGAGGGGATCAGCGCTGACCAGAGAGTAGCCACCTCCGTCGGTGGCGGGGTACCAGTCGTCCGAGAAGGTGAAGTCGAGGACGGTCGAGCTGGCTCCGGCCACGAGGGCGATTCTCTCCCCCTCGTTGGCCAGGCGGCCGGAGTACTCGCCGGCGATCAGCAGATCGGCGGCATCGTACGTCGAGCGGAAGACAGCCTCGTTCTCGACCACCAGCACGAACTCGCCCGGACCGAGCTCGGTCACCGCGCCGCCAGAGAACTCGAACTCGATCCCTTCGGTGAACGCGACGCTGCTGAGGTCGATGGCCTCGGGCCCGATGTTCTGCAGCTCGACGAACTCGTAGTCCGCGCCCTGGCTCGGATGGTACATCACCTCCGTGATCCGCAGGTGGCTCTCCGCAGGGAACGGCTCGAGCGGCGCGCCCGCGACGAACTCGACAGGATCCGACCAGCGGCTCCAGCGGTTCGTGCTGTCCATCATGCGCACGCGGACACGGTAGGTGCGGCCGATGACCGGCACTTCGCGCGGGATCTGGATGTCGCGCTCGTACACCGTCAAGACGTCGCTCTCCCAGTCGGCCTCGATCTCGTACTTCTTCGGATGGAGGGGATCGAAGGGAGGAGCGCCCGGCGGCGTGACCTCCGCGAGGCGCCACTTCATCGCGCCGAAGGTCCCGGAGCCCTGGGGATCCGAGAAGGCGCTCGCGCGGAAGCGGAGATCATCGATGGGGAACCCCGTCGCCCCCTGGAACGTGACGCTCGGCCTCTGGGGAATCGAGCTGTCATTCGCGATGTTGGAGTCGAGCCAGCTGCCGCGCGACGTGACGTAGTTCTTCTGGTACTGCAGCATGCTCGCGAACGTGCGTCCCGGGGCAGCCTCGTAGTACTTGCCGTGGCCGGCCTTGTCGGAGCGGACGTAGCTCGAGACGAGGATGGGATTGTAGTCCCACATCGCGCGGTCGGCGTCGACGAACGACAGCTCTCCCGCCCTGTACACGACTCCGGCTACCTCGTCGAGCAGCATCCCCGTCTGCTCCGGGTTGAAGAGCAGGTCGCGGATCTCCCGCATCCGGTTGCGGTACTCGAGCATCAGCTCCGGGAACCGGTCGATGGTGTACGGGCTGAGCGGTCCGGTCAGCCCGCCGCCGCCGTAGGTGGTCGTCCAGGTGAGATCCAGGTCCCAGTTGAAGACCTGCCACTTCCGCGTCACGGGGTTGTTGAAGTAGAAGTAGTTCTTGCCCGCGTGGATGTCGTAGTCGTGGATCACCGTGGCGATCGCGCGGAAGCCGTAGTAGTCCTCGAGGTCGAGGTTGTCCCTCCACCACTGGATCGCCGGGGAGGTGCTCTGGTAGGTGCTCATGAACGAGTTGAGGTCCGACTTGTCCTTCGGTTGGTCGGGACCCTGGTTGTTCAGCTCGCCGGTGCCTCCCTCCATCTTGTAGAGGTTGCCATCGGGCAGCCGGTGCTGATCGAGGAACCGGCCGTCGAGCTGCTCGAGCACCAGGTAGAGGCCCTGGAAGTCGCCGCTGTACTGATCGGGGCCGTTCTCGTCGGCGGCCTCGATGAGCCGGAAGTGGACGAAATGCGTCAGCGAGGTGGCGTTCCCCACGAGGTTGTGCAGCCTGAAGCCGGCCCCTTCGAAAAGCCCCTGCTCACCGCGCTGGAGGAAGTTGCCCTGCTGGATGATGGCAGAGAAGTTGAGCTTGTCCCAGTCGGCATCGTATCTCCGGCCGTAATCGTCCCTGGCCTCGAAGGAGTGCCCCCGGTTGAAGTCGAACTTCCACATGTTCTTGCCCATCGAGTAGCGCCAGACGCCGCCGCGTGCCCGGTAGCGGATGTGGTCGTAGACCCTCCCGTCGTAGACGAGAGTCCCCTGCCAGAGATAGTCGCTGCCCCAGTACTCGCCTCCGGTCGGAGTCATCTGGCCGCTCGCGCCCCAGCGGTAGGGCACGTGGATCGCGTTGAGACGGTCCTCCCGCCTGGTGAGGAAGTGGTAGACGGGGATGCTCTCGAGCAGCGCCGGGCCGTAAGTCTGGACGGGCAAGACACCGGGCCGCGCCGACCCCTGCCACGACGGCGCGCCGTCGTACACGAAGTAGGCGAAGTTGGGCTGGGGATCCTCCGGGAAGGGCGCGGTGACCGAGTGGCCTCGAGCGTCGACGGCCGTGATCCGGTAGCGGACGAGCCTCCGGTGCACCTGGAGAGCCTCGGGCATGAGGGCCGTGAAGATGTCGTCGCTGGCCTCGGCATCCCCCTCGAGGCCGGCGTCGTTCATGTCGATGCGCGCCCACTGCGTCTGGTAGTCCGGATCGGACAGGCGGATGTAAGCGCCCGGGTCGACCAGCTGGTACTCGAGGAAGACCTCCGCGACGCCGTCGTCGTCGGTCGCCTTCGCGGTGACGAGCACCAGGCCGCCGGTCGCCGGCATCTCGGGCAGATGCGCGACCTGCCGCAGGTGCGGCGGGATCTCGGTCGTGAGGACGGAGTTCGGCGCCCCGGGCGTCGGACCCGC
>JAFGKN010000503.1 GCA_016928605.1 Planctomycetota bacterium
CCGTACGTCCTTTGGGCCACGTAGACTCCGGCCGGCTTGACGCACGCGTCGCTCGCGCAGTCGAGGGTACAGGTCGCCGACGGGTAGCAGCCGCGGTAGTTCCCTTCCGCGTTCTCCAGGAGCCCGACGACCTCGACCGTGTAGGTGCCCGGCGGAACTCCGACGAGGGGAAGCCCGCGGGTGTCGGGATCCAGGACCGCCGCCACTTCGCCGTTGACCAGCGCGCCCAGGTAGGAGGGCAGCGGCCCCGGCGTGGTCCACGTGGCGATCAGCCCGCACGTTCCGCCGATCTCCAGCTCGCCCTGCTGGCATCGCATGCGCTGGACGTCCCCGAAGGGCTGGCTGTCGAGGACGAGGATCTCCGCCTGCTCCGAGGAGCCCGTGTTGGGATCCTCGATTCTGATGAGGCACGGACCGGGAGGCAAGGGATAGATGGGGGCGAGGTTGATCCCCGGCAGATCCTCCGGCGGGAGCCCCGGCAGCGTTCCAAGCTTCTCGTCGTTGACGTAGACATCGACTCCTTCCGGGTTGTAGGAATTCTCGTCCCACAGGACCAGCAGCGCGTTGCAGGGGCTGCCTCCGCAGGGGGGATAGCTGCACTTCGAGTCGAGAAAGAAGGTCTGGATGAGCACCAGCGAGCCCGCGGCGATATCCCCTCCGCCGCCCTCGCCCTTGCGCCGGACGATGGAGGCCAGCTCGATGTCCCGCG
Source organism: Planctomycetota bacterium (assembly GCA_016928605.1). Taxonomy (GTDB): domain Bacteria; phylum Planctomycetota; class UBA8108; order UBA8108; family UBA8108; genus JAFGKN01. The sequence continues at coordinate 710 of JAFGKN010000503.1, forward strand.
CCGACGGCCGCGCGACCACGAGGCCGCTGGTCTCGAAGAGCACCTCCGGCGCCGTCTCCCCGGCTCCTCCGACTTCCGCGAGCCCCGCCGGGAGAACGACGGGCTCGATGCTCCGCGAGGGGATGGCCTCCAGCACGGGACCATCCGCGAAGATCGTCTCGGCGGAGAGGAGCGCGATCGATGCGACGAGAATCTGTACCCCGATCCTCATCCGAACCTCCTGGTGCGTTCCCGCACACTCTCGAAGTCTGTTGGCGAACCGATGCCCTCGAACCTTCTCTTCACATCGAGCTTCAAAGATAACACCCCGTGGAGCGGCCGAAAAGCTCCATTCTTCTCCGGGGACTCCAGCCGGCGCGCGCCGGCGGAGGAGCGGGGCGCACAGAGACCGAACGATCCGGGCCCTCGGCGCCGAACCGCCGCCGCGCCGCGTCCGCGAGAGGCGCGGCGGGCAGGGCTCCTCCGGCGGGCGCGCCGCGATTGCAGGCGCCGGGCGCGCCGAGTATCATCGGCCCTCCGCCGCCGCGCGGAGCCGCGCCGTAAGAGCATGCTCGCCAACGATTTGCTCGGGACTCGCCCATGGCCAAGATCCAGCCTCGCATCCTGAAGGGCTTCCGCGACTACCTGCCGCAGGTGATGATCCCGCGCCGGAAGATGCTCGAGCGCATCGAGCGGACCTTCGAGCGATTCGGGTTCGCGCCGCTGATGACGCCGGCGATCGAGTACCTCGATGTCCTCACGGGCAAGTACGGCGAGGAGGGCGACTCGCTCCTCTACCGGTTTCAGGACCAGGGCGAGCGGGACGTGGCCCTGCGCTACGACCTCACCGTGCCGCTCGCTCGCGTGATGGCGCAGTACGGAGACCTGGCGCTTCCCTTCCGGCGCTACCAGATCGCCCCGGTCTGGAGAGCCGAGAAGCCGGCGCGGGGGCGCTTCCGCGAGTTCGTGCAGTGCGATGGCGACATCGTGGGCTCCGCCGACAGCCTCGCCGACGCCGAGATCCTGCAGCTCGCCTGCGCTCTGCTCGAGGATCTCGGAGTTTCGAGCTACGCGATCCAGATCGGCCACCGCAAGCTCCTCTCCGCCCTGATGCGCCGCGTGGGCGTGGAGGAAGGCGCCGGCGAGGCGGCGGTGCTGCGCACGATCGACAAGCTCCCGAAGATCGGCCGCGCGGAGACCGAGAGGCTGCTCCGCGAGGAGAACGGGCTCCAGCCGGAGCAGGTCGGCGCGGTCTTCGAGTTTCTCGAGATCGGCGGGGAGCGAGCCGAGGTGCTCGACCGCCTCGATGCGTTCTTCGAGGAGGGCTCGGTCGGGCGGCAGGGAGCCGCGGAGCTGCGGCGGATCCTCTCCGTCGTCGACTCGATAGGCCTCGCCAGCCGGCTTCGCATCGACCTCTCCATCGCGCGCGGCCTCAACTACTACACCGGAGCCATCTACGAGGCCTTCCTGGGCGACATCCCCGGCTTCGGGGCGGTGATGGCGGGCGGGCGCTACGACGGCCTGATCGGCGTCTTCAAGGGGAGCGACGTGCCGAGCGTGGGGATCAGCCTGGGCATCGACCGGCTGCTCCAGGGGCTCGTCGAGCTCGGGGTGCTGCGCGAGGAGCGGAGCGTGGTCAGGGTACTGGTCACCGTGTTCAGCGGAGAGACCGCCGCCGAGGCCGCCCGCATCTCGCGGATGCTGCGCGAGGGGGGGATCGCCTGCGAGCTCTTCCCCGCTCTCGTGAAGATCGGCAAGCAGTTCCGCCACGCCGAGAGGCTCGGCATGCGATGGGTGGTGGTCGCCGGGCCCGAGGAGCTGGCGCAGGGGGCGGTGGAGGTCAAGGACCTCGAGACGGGCGCGCAGGAGCGCGTGGCTCGGGCGGA
>JAFGKN010000069.1 GCA_016928605.1 Planctomycetota bacterium
AGGCTCCGGGCGAGCCACTGGAAGAGCTCGACTTCTCGAGGATAGGAGAGCTTCATGCGGGCACCTCCTCGCATCGCACGGCGAGGGCCGCTCGTCCGCCGGTCGGCCGCCGGTGCCTGCAGCTCATGCCAGCCACCTCTGCGCCGAGCGCGGTTCGGCCTGCGAGATGCCGTACTTCCTCAGACGGCGGTAGAGGGTCTTGCGGGCGATCCCGAGGATCTCCGCCGCCCTTGACTTGTTCCCCCGGCAGCGCTCGAGCGCGGCGACGATCACGTCTCGCTCCGCCGCGGAGACGGCGTCGTCGAGGACGAGGTCGCCTGCCTCGCGGCGGCCGCCTCCCATCGCGGCTGGCGGCTTTCGCCGGATGAAGGACGCCAGCGCGCCGGGCGCGATCTCCCGGTGTCCGAGAGCCAGCAGCCGGCGGATCTCGCTCTCGAGCTCGCGCGCGTTGCCCGGCCAGGGATAGTCGAGCATCAGCTGCATCGCCTCCGGGGTGATCGGCACCGCCGCTCCGCCCTCTCCGTGCAACCGCAGAAAATGCTCGGCGAGGACGGGGATGTCCTCCCAGCGCTCCCGCAGGGGGCTGATCTCCAGCTCGAGGGCGCGGAGCCGGTAGAAGAGATCCCTGCGGAGAAGATTCCTGCGGACGAGGATGTCCAGGTCGCGCGAGGTCGTCGCCACGATCCGGATGTCGACCTCGATCTCATCCTTGGCCCCGAGCGGCCTCACCTTGCCGTCCTCGATGACCCTCAGCAGCTTCGACTGCATCTCGACGCCGAGATCGCCCACCTCGTCGAGCAGCAGCGTGCCGCCGTGAGCTTGCACGATGAGCCCCTCCCGATCGCGGTCGGCGCCCGTGAAAGCTCCCCGCACGTGCCCGAAGAGCTCGCTCTCGATCAGCGTCTCGGGGATCGACGCGCAGCCGGCGTTCACCAGCGGGTGGTCGCTCCGCGCCGATGAGAGATGCACCGCGCGGGCGAGAAGGCTCTTGCCCGTCCCCGTCTCGCCGCGGATCAGCACCCCGATAGCGGACTCGCGCAGCCCGCGGATGGTGTCGAAGAGGTCGAGCATGTCCGGGTTGGCCGAGACGAAGCCGTGGAGCTCCTCGACCCGCCCCGCGGGGGGAAGGGGCCGGCGAAGGGACAGAGAAGGCCTCGCCGGACGCTCGGCGGACGGCTCGCTCCCGCCCGCCAGCACCGCCAGCCTCTGCCGGATCGCGAGCTTCCTCTCGAGCCACCGCCGCCGCTTCGCCTGCTCGCGGATGGAGACCGCGAGCGCGCAGAGGGCCGTCCAGGCCCGCACGTCCGAACGCCGCACGGCGGCCGCGCCGAGCTTCTGGAAGCGGTGGTCGACGTAGATCCCGCCGAGGATCTCCCCCTCGGTCCGGAGGGGGAGGATGATGATGGAGAGCGGCGGCTTGGCGCCCGCGATCACGTCCTCGCTGCGGTAGCGCCGATCCTGGCGCGCGTCCTCGACGACCCAGACGCCTCTGGCCCGCAGCATCTTCCGCACCGCATGGTGGCTGATCCGCTCGTGCGGCCGCGAGAGGGTCTCGCCGTCGAGATTCCGCGCCGCGAGCACCTGGAAGCCTCCGCCCTTCCGGAATCGGAGCAGAAAGAGCCTCTCGGCGTCGAGGGCCCGCAGGAGGCCGTCGGCGATCTCGGTGAGCAGCCCGCGGCTCGCGGGCTCCTCGCCGAGGCGCGCGAGGAGCCTCAGAAACCCGGACTCTGAGTTTCGTCCGAGGCGCAGCATGGCCTCGATGATACCACAGGCGCGATCCCGTTCGCCGCGGCTTGACGGGACCGAACGAATCGCGTATCCGTTCACCAGCACTGTCCTGCCCGCCGGCGCGCCGAGACGGCCTCCCCTCTCGACAGCGAGGAAAGGACCTCGATCATGCTCACGAGAAAGAAGATCCTGGCCTTCGGAGAGACCCTCTGGGACCTGTTCCCGACCGGCGCCGTGTTGGGAGGCGCTCCCTTCAACTTCGTCTATCGAGTCAGCTCGCTTGGCGACGAGGGCCGCATCGCCAGCCGCATCGGGAAGGACGAGCTGGGGCTCCGCGTGCTCGACGCTCTCGATGACATGGCGATGGACGCCCTTCTCGTCCAGATCGATCCCGAGTATCCCACGGGCACGGTGGGCATCACGCTCGACGAGGCGCGCAATCCGGTCTTCACGATCCACCGCGACGTCGCCTACGACCGGATCGTCCCCACGGAGGAGCTGCTCGCGGCGGCGGCGGACGTCGACTGCATCTGCTTCGGCACGCTGGTGCAGCGCGGCCAGGTATCACGCCAGACCCTCGCGACCGTGCTGCACAGGATCGGACCGGACCGCGAAACGATCCGCCTCCTGGACATCAATCTGCGCCGCGGCTGCTACTCGGAGCGCTCCGTCCGCTGGTCTCTCGAGCGCGCGAACATCCTGAAGCTGAACGACTCCGAGGCGAGAGAGATCGCCGGCATGCTGGACATCCGCGAGCCGGCGCTTCCGGATATCTGCCGGCGGCTGATCGACAGGTGGTCCCTCTCCGCCTGCCTCCTCACGCTCGGCGAGCGAGGGGCCTTCGCAGCCTCCCGCGACGGCCAGGCCATCTACGATCCGGGATACCGCGTCGATGTCGTGGACACCTGCGGCTCGGGAGACGCGTTCGCCGCGGGGTTCATCCACCTCCACCTCCAGGGCGAGCCGCTCGATGCGTGCTGCCGCATGGGCAACGCCCTTGGAACTCTCGTCGCCACGACCGAAGGAGCCACGGAAGGCATCTTCCAAAGAGATGTGAAGGAACTCTTCGAGTCGCCCCCCGAGAGGATCGAAGATCCGGAGTTCCGCGCGTTCCGGCGGGACTAGGCCAAGGCGGGGGCGCCGGCCGAGGCAGAGACCGAGTCCGAGGCAGAGACCGAGTCCGAGGCCGAGGCAGAGACCGAGACCGAGGCAGAGACAGAGGCCGTGTCGGAGGCCGAGTGCGCAGCCGCAGCCGCAGCCGCACCCGCA
>JAFGKN010000504.1 GCA_016928605.1 Planctomycetota bacterium
CTCGACCGGCTGGCCGCCATGATCTGGCGGCTGCGCGGGTGAGGTCCGAGCCGCAGCCGCAGCCGCAGCCGCAACCGCAGCCGCCGTCGGCTGCGGCTTGCGTCTGCGACCGCGGCCATGGGCGCCGGCCGTCGGCCTCGGGGCTATGCTTCGGAACCCATCTCCCGCTCCAACTCCTCGAGCTCCTCGCCGAGCGCTATCCAGCGGGCTTCCTCCTCCTCGATGAGCCGGCTCAGCTCCCGGAGCCTGGCCGGCTTCTCGGGGGAGTCGTCGAGCGGATTCTCGAGGTAGTGCCGGTTGATGGCGTCGCGCTCCCGCTCCTTCCTCGCGATCGACTCCTCGGCCTCGCGCAGGCGGCTCTTCACCTTCTGGATCCGCGAGCGGAGCTGCTTGCGCAGGTGGTAGTCGGTGACCTTCCTAGGGGGCGGTCCCGCCGCGGGCTCGGCCTTCGCTTCCGCGGCGTCGTCCGCATCCATCTCCTGCTCCATGCGGTAGACGTACGTCTCGTAGTCGGCGGGATAGAGCGTCACCGCTGCGTTCTTCACCTCGACGATGCTGGTCGCCACCATGCGGACGAAGGTCCGGTCGTGGCATGTGAAGAGGATCGTTCCGGCGTACTGGCGAAGCGCCTCGGCCAGAACCTCCACCGTCTCGAAGTCGAGGTGGTTCGTCGGCTCATCGAGAAGCAGCACCGGCCGGCGAGCGAGGAGCAGGCCGGCGAGGCACAGGCGCGCGCGCTCTCCGCCGCTCAGGTGGGAAATCGGCTGGCGCACGTCATCCCCCTGGAAGAGGAAGCTGCCCGCCATGTCGAGGACGGTCTGTTGATCGACGTCGCGGGCGGCCTGCCCCTGCAGGTACGAGATCACCTCCTGCCGCTCGCTGAGGTTGCCGTAGACGTGCTGGGCGTAGTACGCGGCGCGCAGTCGGTGCCCCCAGCGGTAGGCTCCGCCGCGGGAATCCAGGTCCCCGGCGATGGTGCGGAGGAACGTGGTCTTTCCCTCGCCGTTGTCTCCCAGAACGGCCGCATGCTCCCCGTGCTCGATCTCGAACCGGATCCCGCTTGCGACCTCCTTTCCGGGATAGCCGATGCTCAGGTCCTCGCAGCGCAGGGCGACCCCCTTCTTCGCGTCCACGGCCGGGATCCGGATCCGCGCCGTCGAGATGGGATGCTCGACCTCGATCGACTCCAGCTTGGCCATCTGCCTCAGCTTCGACTGCGCGCGCGACGCGGTGCTCGATCGCACTCGGTACCGATCGACGAACTCCTGGAGGTGTTTCCGCTTGGCCTCGATGTTCTTGTTGTAGCGCAGGTTTTGCTCCCGCTGCTCCTCCTTGTCGGCGAGATAGGACTCGACGTCGCCGGGGAAGAGCGTCATGTCGCCGAGCTCGATCTCGAGCGTCTTGAGGCACGTCTTCTTCAGGAACTCACGGTCGTGCGAGACGATCAGAAAGCCGCCGGAGAAGTCGCGCAGGAACCGCTCGAGGAGCAGAAGAGTCTTCAGATCGAGGTAGTTCGTCGGCTCGTCGAGGAGGAGGAAGTTCGGCTCCCTGAGCAGCATCGCGGCGAGCTTGACCCGGGTCTGGAATCCGCCCGAGAGGTCTCCGATCGGCCGCTGGAGCAGGTCGCCCTTGAGCTGGAACCGGCCGGCCGTCTTCCCGCACTGCCACTCGGGGCTTCCCGAGTAGCGCAGCAGAAAGCCGAGCACCGTCTCGTCGAGCCGGTAAGGATCGCGCTGCTCGAGGTATCCCAGGCGGAGCTGGGGCCCCTTCACGACCTCGCCCCCGTCGGGCTCCTCCTCTCCCAGGAGCAGCTTCAGGAGCGTCGTCTTGCCCGCTCCGTTCCGGCCGATCACACCGATCTTGTCGTCGCCGCCCAGGAGCGCGCTCGCGCCGTCGAAGATCACGGTGGGGCCGAAGCGCTTGTGGAGGTCCTTGAGCTGGATGAAGGTCGCCATGGGCCGTGCGAGCGAGTGTTGGCAGATCAGTAGAAAAGGCCGAAAGTGACTGGAGAGAATGACTTACAGCATCCAGGCCGCGCGCGGAAGGGAATTGTCGCAAAAAACCTGGATCCGGCCGCGGCCGCCGGAGACTCATCCGTTGTGACCGGCAGAGCCGCGGGTAGAGTATGGCCAGAGTACACGACAGCGACTGCGGACCGCCAGCGGACGGCTCGTCTCGCTCAGAGCGCGCGGGCTCGCGGGCCGGCTCGACCCGCTTGATGGAAACCCGATCGTTACCTATCCTCGAGACGAGAGCGGCCTGCCGGCGTCCGTGACTCGAGCCGAGCCGCCCGTCTCTCCACCCGAGAAGCGAATTCTGCCACGCCCGAAGGAGGACAACCATGGGACTCTGGGACAAGATCCGCGGCGAGCTGATCGACATCGTCGAGTGGCTCGACAGCACGAACGACACCATGGTCTGGCGCTTCCCCCGCTACGAGAACGAGATCAAGTACGGGGCCAAGCTCGTGGTGCGGGAATCGCAGGTGGCGGTCTTCGTCAACCAGGGGCAGATCGCCGACGTCTTCCAGCCGGGGATGTACAGCCTGGAGACGAAGAACCTTCCGATCCTCTCCACTCTGCTGGGATGGAAGTACGGCTTCCACAGCCCCTTCAAGGCGGAGGTCTACTTCGCGAGCACGCGCCGCTTCACCGACCTGAAGTGGGGCACCAAGAATCCGGTCATGCTGCGCGACGCCGAGTTCGGTCCCGTGCGGCTGCGGGCGTTCGGCACGTACGTGACGCGTGTCCAGAAGGCCGACACGCTCATCAAGGAGATCGCTGGGACCGATGCCCACTTCACGACCGAGGAGGTCACGAACCAGCTCCGCAACATCATCGTGTCGCGGTTCACCGACATCCTCGGAGAGAGCAAGATCCCGGTCCTCGACCTCGCCGCCAACTACGACGAGCTCGGCGAGTTCCTCAGGAGCCGGATCGCGCCCGAGTTCGAGACGTACGGGCTCGAGCTGACCAAGATGCTCGTGGAGAACATCTCGCTGCCGCCGGCCGTCGAGGAGGCGCTCGACAAGCGGAGCAGCATGGGCGTGATCGGAAACCTCCAGGCCTACACCCAGTTCCAGACCGCGAATGCCATCGAGGGCGCCGCGAACAACCCGGGCGGCCTCGCCGGCGGCGGCATGGGCCTGGGGATGGGCTTCGCGATGGCGGGCCAGATGGGCGGAGCGATGGCGGCGGCCCAGCAGCAGCCAGCACAGGCGCCTGTGGCTTCTCCTCCGCCCGCTCCTCCCGCGATCGCCTACTTCGTCGCCGCGGGCGGCCAGCAGAC
>JAFGKN010000505.1 GCA_016928605.1 Planctomycetota bacterium
ATCTGGCGCTGGCGGGAGACGGCCTGCTGAGGGGCCGGGTCGCGACGACATCGGCGGGGGCCGCAGGGGGTGGGCACTCCCGCATCGCTTCTTCGAGCACGGCGGCGACTTCCATGCGCCCCGCGGGCCGGTCGGCAGGATCCTTGGCGAGCATCCTGGAGAGGAGAGCCGAGAGCGATTCCTGGATCTCGGGGCAGACCAGGTTGGCGGGAGCCGGCTCGAGCTGCTGGTGATTCTCGATGATCTTGCGCACGGAGACCTCTCCCATCGGGGGATGTCCCGTGAGCAGGTGATAGCCGATGGCGCCGAGGACGTACATGGTGCTCGGGAACGAGATCTCCTCGGGCGGGCCGCTGAGCCTCGCGATCTCGGGCGGAAGATACGGAGCGTAGGTCGGCAGGTGGGGGAGTCCGCCCGTTCGCTCGGTCGCGAGGGCGCGAAGCTCGACAGCCGGGAGCGACACCTCGAACGATCTGTCCGCGCTCCTCGCGATCAGGATCTGGTGGAGACCGATCGGCGAGCGCAGGCTCTGCCAGACAGCGCGGGCCAGCAGCGCATCGACCAGCTGCGAGGTGATGGAAAGACGCACAAACAGCGGCTCGCCGAGGATCTCGCCGAGAACACAGCTCAGCGGCTCTCCGCCGCGGGAGCGGAAGATGGCATACCCGCCGTCGTTTCGCACCACTCCATGGACGAGGCTGTCAAGGGCGCGATGAGTCGCCTTGGCGGCCTCTTCGAGCGCCCGCTCGACGGCCTCCCGGACTGGAGTCGCCAGGCGCCAGCCCGGTGCGAGCTTGTCGACGCGCACCTCGCGGTCCATGGCCGCCTGGTACGCCTTGTGGACCACCACTCCGCCCTCCTCGCCGACGACCTCCACGAGGCGGGCGCCGTAGACCTCCTCGGCGGGAGCCGGCGGCCATTCATCGGCGTGGAAGCTCAGCAGAGTGTTGCCGATCTGGATCGTCAAGCCGTCCTCCAGACGGATCTTGTCGATGCGCTGGCGATCCACGAAGGTCCCGTTGCTGGAGCCGAGGTCCTGGAGGAGCCAGCTCCCGTGGGCGCGCAGGATCCGGGCGTGCCGGCGGGAAGCTCGTTCGTCCTCGAGGCTGATGTGCGCCGATGCGTCGCGGCCGATCAGGGTGGGCTTCACGCTGTCGAAGACCGCGTGGACGCGGTCCGGGAACTTGCCTTTTCTTACGCGCAGGATGGCCATGATCGGTTATTATACCTCGCAGGAGGTGGAAATGACCCCAAGGAGAGCTGACTCGCGTTCCCTCGCCCGGCGTTGTGCCCAGATACTCGATGAGAAAAAAGTGGGGGATATCGCGATCCTCGACGTCGCGCAGACGTTCCAGATCACTGACTGCTTCGTGCTGGGCACGGGACTCAATCAGCGCCACATCCGATCGACCGGCGACTACCTGATCCGGGAGCTTCGCAAGGACGGAGTCCGCCGGGTCGGCCTCGAGGGGTACAGGGATGCCCGCTGGCTGCTCCTCGATTTCTCCGACGTGATCGTCCACCTCTTCCTGCCGGGCGACCGCCAGCACTATGATCTCGAGCTCCTGTGGGGAGATTGCGCGCGCATCGAGTGGAGCAGCGCCGATCCTGCGGTGGCGAGCGGTGGCTGAGCCGCGGGGGGAAGCCTCGTCGTCGGCGGTTGTCGCCACCTCCTCGCCCGAGGAGTCGTTCGATCTGGCCCGGAGGCTCGGAGAGCTTCTCCGCGGCGGCGAGGTGGTGGCTCTGGTCGGAGACCTCGGCAGCGGGAAGACGACCTTCACCCGGGGCCTGGCGTGCGGTCTCGCGTGCCCGCAATATCAGAAGGTCAACAGCCCGACCTACGTTCTGGAGCAGATCTACGAGGGGCGCGTTCCCCTCCATCACTACGACGCGTATCGACTGGAGGGGGGAGGCGATCTGCTCGCGCTGGGCTTTCTCGAGCGGCTCGACGGCCAGCGGGTGGTCGTGCTGGAGTGGGCCGACCGCGTGGGGGATTGTCTGCCGCCGGCGCGGCTGCTCGTCGAGATCGAACCGGTCGCGGGAGGGAGCCCGTCGAGCCGCCGCATCCGGTTTTCCGGACCTCGCGATGTCTGGGCGGCCGTTATCGATCGACTGGAGAAAAACGGGTAAAGTCTGCTCCGTGCGGAGCCGGATATTGGGGTGAGGTCATCCGTGCACAGCCGTCGGGTCAGCCCCGGATAGAATATGCCCCGAAAAGTCGACATCCGTCTAGGTCAGTTCCTGATCCAGCGACAGTGGTGCACGTTGCGGCAGGTCAACGAGGCCCTGTCTATCCAGCGTGTCCAGAAGAGGAACGAGGCGTCCAAGCCTCTCGGTCGGGTCCTGGTGGAGAAGGGCTATCTCGAGGAAGACCGGCTCACCGCGGCGCTCTTCGACCTCGGCATGCTCGTGCTCGCATGTCCCGCATGCGAGCAGCAGTACTCCGTCAGCGAGTACGACGCCGGGGCCGATTACGAGTGCCCGGCCTGCGGCCGCCGGCTCGACGTGGGCGAGAGCAGCAGGTCGGACCGCGCTGTCATCCCCTACGCCTCGGCCGGGGCGATGCAGCAGGCCGCCTGCCGGGCGCCCACGTCCGGTGTGCCGCCGGCTTCAGCCGGCGAGCCGGCACCGGCGGACTCTCCGGTCTCGCCGAGCCGTTCGAAGCGGCCGCCGACGGCAGGGGCTCGCTCGGACCTGCCTTCCCGCGCCGCGCGCGCGAACGAACAGGATGAGTACATCGGAAAGGTCTTCGGGGGATGCCGGCTCATCGAGAAGATCGCCGCCGGAGGCATGGGCGTCGTCTACAGGGCCCTGCAGCTCAACCTGAGCCGCATGGTGGCCGTGAAGGTCCTTTCCAAGGAGCTCTCGAACGACGAGTCGTTCGTGCGGCGCTTCATAGAGGAGGCGCGATCGGCGGCTCAGCTCAACCACGGCAACATCGTCCACATCAACGACGTCGGCGACTATCACGGAGTCTTCTACTTCACCATGGAGTACGTCGACGGCGTGACCCTCAAGGACGAGCTGCAGGAGCACGAGCGGCTTCCCGTGCGCCGGGCCGTGGACATCGTGCTGCAGGTTTGCGGGGCTCTCCAGCATGCTCACAGCCGCGGCATCATCCACCGCGACATCAAGCCGGAGAACATCATGATCACGCGCGACGGGCTCGTGAAGCTCGCCGATCTCGGCCTGGCGAAGAAGCTGACTCCTTCCGGAGCTGAGAACCTCACGCATGCCGGCTCCATCCTGGGAACTCCGTTCTACATGGCGCCGGAGCAGGCCAAGGACTTCAGCCAGGTCGATGAGCGCTCCGACATCTACAGCTTGGGCGTGACCTTCTTCAAGATGCTCTCGGGATCCGTGCCCTTCAGCGGCAGAACCCCCATCGAGGTGATGCTCAAGGTGGTCGAGGGCCAGCGGCCGGCTCTCCACGACCTCTGTCCGGACATCCCGGAGGCGGTCGAGGCGACGCTCGACCGCATGATGGATCGGATCCCCGAGCGCCGGTACCAGACAGTCTCCGAACTCGTGCAAGACCTGGAGCGCTTGCGGGATGCCCTGCCGGCGGCGAAGGAGCGGGACGAGTCAGTGCCGAGCCTTTCCTGACCTGGGGCTTTCCGGCGGCATGCAGCGGGCACCGCGCGGTCGGGACGCCTCCTCTTGGCCGCTTGCCGGCGGCTCTTGACAACCGCCTGTTGTGATCTAAAGTCGTATCTGCTCAGCGGAGATTCGTTTGCCTGCGCAGGGATTCAGCGGACCGGCATCGTGCCTTTGGAGTCGCTGAACGGTTACCTGGAGTCCTGGAGATCCTCCGCCGAGGGGTGAGCATGTCGAGCGAGGAACGAATCTCGGATCGCGGCGAGCACGGAGAAGTGTCGAGCCGCTGCGGGCCGCCCGATGCGGCGCCCGGCGATGGGTCACCACCCGTGCGAGCTTCTGCGGACTCCGCGGAGCTCTTCTCCGGTGTGGACGTGCTGTCCCCTCTCGATGAGCTGCGCGAGGTGCACCGGCGGCATCTGCGGGGTCTCCACGGCGCCGGCGACGCG
>JAFGKN010000506.1 GCA_016928605.1 Planctomycetota bacterium
CGCGCGCTGACGAGGAAGCTCGGTGAGGAGGGCGCGCACCCGCCGGTTCGCACGCTGACGATCCGCAGCATCGGCGGGGCGGATCACGAGTTCCGCATCCGCAAGGTCACCGCGCGCGAGAAGCGCTTCCTGCCCTCGATCGAGACGGTCCGGGAGGGGAGGGAGTACCGGCTGAAGCTCGAGATGCTCCCCCCGCCGGAGGACTTCACGGGCCGCATCCTGCGCGACACCGTGACGGTGGAGACCGACGATCCCCTCGTCCCCGAGATCCGCCTCCCGGGGATGGCGCAGATCTGAGAGGCACCGGCTTCCCGGCCGATCCCGCTCCCCCTCCCGTGGTCGGCAGCCGAGGCCGGGTCCGAGTCCGCTCCCGCACGGGTGATCGGCGGCCGCAGCCGACTTCGACTCCGAGTCCGCCTCACTGCCTCTCGAGGCGGAACTCCCCGCGCGCCGTGTCCACCGAGTACCTGAAGAAGCGCAGGAAGTTCTGGCCGAGCAGGCCGGTCTGGATCGGCGATGACTCGGGCAGCACGATCACCTCCAGGTTGCGCACGGCGTATCCACCGAGGCTCACCGAGTGGACCTGGATCTTGTGTCCCGTCGTGCTCATCCCCGCGGTGTCGATCCGCACGGGCCGCCCCTCCTCCGGGACGTATCCCATGGCGACCGCCGTGCGGTAGGGAACGGTGGTGTGCGTCGCCCCGGTGTCGATGACGAACTGGTGCTCCCACCTCCCGTCCACGACGACCTGCGCGCGGATCAGGGAGGAGCCCGCCGCGATGGGGACAATCACCGCGTCGCGCCGCTTCAGGATGTCGTCGATGCGGTCGAGGTAGACCTCGACCTGGTCCGCCAGGGAGCGGTCCAGCTCGCGAGCGGACTCGTAGAGGCGGATCGCGTCGTCGTAGGCCTCCCAGTCCTGATAGAGCCTGGCCAGCTCGAAGCGCATCGTGCCCGAACGGGGAAGCTGCTCGATGCCCTCCAGGAGGGCCGCCTCCACGAACCGCGAGTCGCTCCGCTTGCGGCCCTCGCCGGCCAGCAGCAGGTAGCCGTCCTGAAGGTCCTTCTCGACCGCATCGCCCGGCTGGATCTCCCGCAGGACGAGGAGTGCGTCGAGCGCCTCGCGAACGAGCCCCTGGGCCTCCCGCGCATCGGCGAGGAGCCTCCAGAGCGGCGCATCCCGCGGGAAGCGGTCGATGGCGGTCTCGGCGAGCCGAGACGCCTCCTCCAGCCGGCGGCCCTTGAAGAGGCGCTCGATCTCGCGCAGGTAGCTCTCGCGAAGGAGCGCGGAGACTTCGTCCGCCTGCTCCTGCGCAGCGCGCTCCAGCTCGGCCCTCGCGACGGCGCGGCCGAGAAGGTCGATCGCCTCCGCCCAGCTCTGAGCCGCGCAGGCCCGCCGGCCGCGCGCCGCGAGGTCGGCGAAGGTCCCCTGGAAGTACTCCACGGTCAGCTGGTAGAGAGTGAGAGCCACCGGCTGGCCGACGTGGCGTAGAAGAGGAGCGACCGGGTCGATGACGACGTCGTACTCCTCGGCCCGCACCCGCTCGTCGCCGCTCGCCGGCGCGCCGTCCACGATCGGCCGGCAGAGCCCGATCAGGGAGCCGTACGCATCGAGCGCCATCAGGCTCTCGGCGGCGACGGGCGGATCGCCGGCGAGGAGCAGGCCTTCCGCGCCGCCGGCGATCCAGGCGCGCGTCTGAGCAATCGACGCGGTGCTCAGCCGGTATCCGCTGAAGACGTAGATCTCGTCGCCGGGGAGAAAGAGCGCGGCCGGGTCGTCCTCGAGAAAGGGCAAGGGCTGGACGTCGCCCGCTGCGGCGCCGATGCGCAGAAGAGCCAGGTCCCGGGCGGCGTCATGGTACGCCACGCCGCGGATCTCGACGCGCCGCTCGCCGGAGCCGGGCAGGCGGCAGGTCCCCCGGTGGGCGCCGAGCAGGGGCTGGAACCGGCTGAGCACGACGCCGTCCTCGGTCAAGACGACGCCGTGGACGTCCCTCAGCGGCTGATCCTCCTCCTTGCGGAGCTCGAGGATCACGAGGCTCCCCTGAGCCTGGAGGCGCACCCGGCTGGAGGACGGAGGCCCGGAGTCCTGCTCGGCGGCGACGAGAGCCGCCTCGGCTCTGGCCGTCTCGCCAGGCGCGCTCTCGCCGGTCCAGCGCTTCGCCGCTCGAGCCGGGCTCTCCGCCTCCGGCGCAGCGCGCGGCCCGCCATCCGAGCTCCCGTCGGGGAGCAGGGCGAGGAGGGTGACGCCCCCCATCAGGAGGAGGAGGACGCCGATCGTCCATCCGGCGGCGGACATCCGCCCGCTCCGGCGCAGGGACGCGCGCGAGGAGCTCTCGAGTAAGTCGCCAGCCAGCGTGATCACGATCCGCACCGCTCGTCGTCGGATTTCGGGAGGGAGGCCGCCGGCCGCGGACGACCAGAGGGCCGAAGGAGATATCGGCTCGCCGGGCCGCTCCGCCGCAGCCCGGCCTCCCGCTCCTCAGAGTATGGGGGATGGACGTCCCCTCGGAAACCAGAATTCTCTCTGCTCCACGCCGCCCCTCTCCACGGCGCCGTCCTGCGTCACGGATCGCGGCGCCAGAGCCGGTCGGTCCGGTAGCCCCGCACGAGGAGAGGATCCCGCCGGATCCGCTCGGCGATCCGGCTCGAGAAGGGGAGATCCGCCGCCTGTCCCTTCGCGGCGGCGCGCCAGCGGCCCTCCGCGAGGATGCTCCGCGCCGCGGCGAGGCTCTCGTGCTCGGGCGCGATGCCGCGGTCGATCCGGTCCTTGATGTGGTTGATGACGCGGGCGAGGCGCAGGAGCGTGAAGATGTCGGTGCGGTCGAACTCGTCCGTCTCCAGGTCGAGGGCCGTGAGGCGGGCCGAGAAGAAGGGATCCCTCCCCGCGGATGCGAGCCGGATGCGGGGATTGTCCCTCTCCATCCGGTGGATCGGCGATCCGGGCGTGAAGTAGAACGGCGACGCGCCGATGAGGCAGCGCGCGCCGGCGAGCAGCTTCAGCGTGCTCCACATCTCATCGAGCGTCTGGCCCGGCATCCCGATGACGAAGTAGGCCGTGGTGCGCAGGTCCAGCCTCGCGGCCGCATCGAGGATGCGCAGGAACTGCTCCACGCCGTGCGGCCTCTCCGAGAACCGGAGCACCGCCTCGTCCGAGCTCACGAGCGAGATGTTCAGCGTCTCGAAGCCGGCGCGGCGCATCCTCTCGAGGATCTCCTCGTCGAGAGAGTGATGGCTGAGGCCGTTCATCGCGGAGAACGTCGCCGGCAGGTTCAACTCGATGATGCCGTCCAGGAGCGCGAGCGCGTGCTCGCGATCAAACGTCAGGTTGTCGTCCTCGAAGTCGAAGTGGCGCACGCCCTCCCGGTAGCGCAGCTCGATCTCGGCGAGGATCGACTCGACGGCCCGCGTCTCGTAGCGGCGCCCGAAGACGGCGTGGATCGAGCAGAAGCTGCAGCGGTGCGGGCACGAGCGGCTCGCGAGGAGAAAGCTCATCCGCCTGCGTCCGAGCTTGTAATCGTCCGGATCGAGCCCCGGAAACTCTGGCAGCGGCAGGGCGTCGCGCCGCGGCGTCACGGGATCGGCGCCGCCGCCCTCGGGAGCATCGCGCGTGACGAGGCCGGGGATGCCGCCGAGCGGGCGCTCTCCGCGGAGCGCGGCCACCAGCTCGACGATCGACTCCTCGGCCTCGCCGCGCAGGACGAAGTCGCAGAGGTTCTCGCCGGGCTCGAACGGCGGGGGCGGATGGAGGAGGCTCCGGGGATGGAGCGTCGCGTGGCTGCCGCCCATCGCGATGGGCACGCCGGGGAGAGCGCGGCGGCAGAGCCGCGCCAGCCGGAGCGACTCGCGGTAGTAGGGGGTGAAGAGGCTCGAGATGCCGATGAGCAGCGGCCGGTGCTCCCGCAGCCTCGCGAGGATCTCCTCGTCGCTGCGCCCGAAGCGGTAGAAGCTGTGAAAGAGCGAGAAGGGGCCGCCGTCGGGGTGGCCGAAGAAGGGCCTCAGGTACTCGAGCTCGCGCGGCCAGGGGATCGTCCTCCGCCCGCCGCCCGCCAGCGCGTCGAAGATCCGCACGTCCAGCGAGGGAAACCGCCGCAGGATGCTCGCGGCGAGATATCCGAGCCCGATCGGCTGGATGCGGCAGCCGGTCGAGTAGAAGTCCTCGACCCAGGGCTGGAGCAGGAGGATCTGGCAGGTTTTTCTGGCGTGGTTCAAAACCGGATGGCACCGGTTTTGAACCACGCCATCCCTTCTTGCGGGGGAGGCAGACCCTCCCCCGCACCGGCCGCGACACGCGGCCTCCCCCTCCTCGGCGCCTGATGGGCGGCGGGCGCCTGCGGCGCCTGTTCTTCGTTTCTGAAACACGCCAGTGTCACCCGGATTGCGCCATTTCTGAACCACGCCGTTTTTCTCA
>JAFGKN010000507.1 GCA_016928605.1 Planctomycetota bacterium
AAGCCCGTGGACCCCAGGGATCCCCCGAAGCTGCTCGTCGGCAGCCAGAACGCCCACAAGCTGGCCGAGATCGAGTCGATCCTCGGCGGGCTTCGCGTGCAGGTGGTGGGCGCCGCCCTGCTCCCTCCCGGCGGCGAGGTCGAGGAGACGGAGGCGACCTTCGCCCGCAACGTCGAGCAAAAAGCGATCGAGTACGCCCGGCGGGCGGCTGCGCTCGCCCCCGCGATCCGCCCCCGCTGGGTCGTGTCGGACGATTCGGGTCTCTGCGTCGACGCCCTCGGCGGAGCGCCGGGCATCCATTCGGCGCGCTACGCCGGCCGCAGCGGCGACAGCGCCGCGAACAACCGCAAGCTTCTTCTCGCGCTGGAGAACCTGCCTCCCCCGGCGCGCGCGGCCCATTTCATCTGCGCCATCGCCTGCGCGGCGGTCCCTGATCGCGCCACCGATCCGCCCCGCCTCCTCTTCGCGGTGGAGGGCCGCTGCGATGGCTGGATCGCCGACGCTCCGCGCGGGGACCGCGGATTCGGCTATGATCCTCTCTTCGTGGATCCCTCGACCGGACGGACCTTCGCCGAGCTGGAACCGGAGGAGAAGAACCGCAGGAGTCACCGAGGCGAGGCGATGCGGAAGTTCCGCAAACGTTTCGAGGCCCTGCTCCAGCCGCCCTGAGGCGGCGGCCACCGGGACGCGAGCCGCCGCGGCGACCGCCGTCAGGCGCGCAGAGGCTGCCTCGGTTGGAACTCTCGAGGCGCGGATGGTAGGATACGCCCTCTGGTGGCGCGGGCCGCGGAGCGCGAGGCAGCATCCAGGCCTCGCCGCAGCGGGGTGCGCGCATCGACTCGGAGAGAGCTGATCGGATGTCCAGGAAGAAGCACAGGGACCGGCGCCGCGCGCCGGCGGCGAGCGGCGCCCGGCCGGCGGTTCCGGCGGCCGAGTCCGGCTCCGAGCCCGAAGCCGAGGCGGAGAAGGAGACCCGCACGCGCTTCGACTCCTTCCGCAACAACGCGGAAGCGCTGATCGTCGCGGTGATCCTCGCCGTCATCATCCGCCACTTCGCGGTCGAGGCCTTCGAGATCCCCACCGGCTCGATGGCCCCCACGCTCTACGGCATGCACTTCTGGACGACCTGCCCCAACTGCTCGACGCAGTTCAACGTCGGCGCGAGCCCGAACTCCTCCACAGGCGAGGCGAACGTCCCGTTCTCGACGGTCACCATCTACGAGGGTTCCTGCGGGAACCCGGCTTGCGGCATGCGCATCCATCACCGCGATCCGCGGGGCCGTCCTCTGGCGGTGAACGGTCAGATCGAGTGCCAGGCCTGCGGGCGCCGCTTCTACGGCGAGGAGGGCAAGTACAGGACGCGAGCGGTGGTCTATCCCTTTCAGGCCAGGTGCCCGACGTGCCAGTTCCTGTACAGGACTGTAGTCGAGAAGAGCGCGATCCGCGGCGGGAACAAGATCCTCGTCAACAAGTACGCCTACTCCCTCGGCCGTCCGGAGCGGTGGGATGTGATCGTCTTCGAGTTCGACCAGTGGAAGAACTACATCAAGCGGCTCATCGGGCTCCCGGGGGAGCACATCCAGCTCTTCGACGGCGATGTCTACGTCGACGGCAAGATCGTCTGCAAGCGGCGAACCCGCCCCGCCGTTCAGGACGACATGTGGAATCTCGTCTCCGACAGCGACGTCGAGGAATCGGGGCTCCAGCGAGTCCCCGCCTGGAAAGAGGTCCATCGCAGAGGATCGGGAGCCTGGACGCCCCAGCAGAACCGCACGCGGTGGAGCATCAACAACCCGCAGGACGACGTCCCCGCCGCGATCGAGTACCAGAGGGGGTTCGACAACTTCATCCACTACAACCTCCTCCGCAACGGCGGCGAAGGCGATCCCCAGTTCCCCTCTGACCGCGGCGACCTTCCGGTGCAGGTCGGCGACCGCAAGCTCTCCCTGCGCGTCACCCCCACGGGAGGTACAGGGTGGATCGGAGCGGAGATCCGCGACGGCGCATTCACGTTCCGCCTTCGGATCCCGGTCGGACGGCCCTCGGCGGAGAGGCCGGCCGTTCTGGAGCGCGTCGAGGACCTTCCGGTCGGGGGCGCTGTGGAGAGCGTGTTGAGCCGTGATCCGCATCCCAGCGCCCTCAGGGCCGAGGATCCCCTGCGCGCCACGCGGACCGTCGCTCTTCCCTTCGCGGAGACCTCCCGCGTCGAGATCGAGAACGTCGACGACCTGGTCGTCGCCAGCATCGACGGCGCGGAGCTCCTGTGGCTCCGCTACGTGAGCTGTCCGGATCTCGAAGATCCGCCGTGTCCGGCCGGGGAGATCGAGCAGAGCCTCTGGATCCTGGGCGCCGGCGTCCAGGCCACCGTCGAGTCGATCCGGGTCTACCAGGACTTCTACTACAGCGACCGGCTGGAGAGCACGGTAAGACCCTGGGAAGGGCGCGGTATCCAGCTCGGCGAGGGCCAGTACCTCGCGCTGGGCGACAACAGCCCTGCATCGTCGGACGGCCGCCGCTGGGGCTTTGTCCCCGAGTCGAATCTGATGGGCAAGGCCCTGCTGGTCTTCTGGCCGGCCTGGCCCTTCAAGCCGTATTTCCAGTGCAAGTTCATCCGCTAGCAAGGAGCTCCCGCGGACCATGACGGCTGACAACCCTGAGGCTCAGAAGCGGCCGCATCGCAGGCGTTCGAGGTCATCGAGAGAGTCCCGGCCGGAGCCGTCCGAGACGACGAGGCCCCGTGTGCCGCCGCAGAGCGCCCGCCCCGCGGCTGACGCCTCAGGTCTGTCCAGCCGAAGCCCCGACGGGAAGCTCAGCGACAGCGATCCGCCTGGAGACCCCGCTCCATCCGGGGAGTCCGCCGGGCGGGAGCCGGAGAGCGCCCCTCCGCGAGAGTCTCCCGCTCGAACCTCTGCTGAGGCCAGTACGAAAGTGAAGAGCAACGAGTCATCAGCGACCCTGCCGGAGGCCTCCGGCGAGACGTCCACCTACCTCCTGCAGGTGGATGGTCTGACCAAGTCGTACGGCGGGCGTACTGTCGTCCACCGCGTGAGCTTCACCGTCGGGCGCGGGGAGGTCATCGGCCTCCTGGGAAAGAACGGGGCCGGCAAGACGACCACGTTCCGCATGACGATCGGGATGATCACGCCCGACGCAGGCACGATACACTTCAGTGGACACGATATCACGAACCTGCCGATGTACCGCCGGGCCCGCCTCGGGATGGGGTACCTCTCCCAGGAGCCGAGCGTCTTCCGGGGGCTGACCACCGAGCAGAACCTCAATGCCATCCTGGAGCTGACGCCTCTTGCCAGGAAGGAACGCATCCGCCGCCGTGACGAGCTCGTCGAGGAGTTCGGGCTCGGAAAGCTCCTTCATTCCAAGGCGGCGGTCCTCTCCGGCGGAGAGAAGCGCAGGCTCGAGATCGCGCGTGCGCTCATCATGCAGCCGAAGCTCATCCTGCTCGACGAGCCCTTCAGCGGGGTCGATCCTATCGCCGTCCAGGAAATCCAGCAGATCATCGTCAACTTGAAGAGCCGCGGAATAGGCATCCTCCTGACCGATCACAACGTCCGCGAGACGCTCAACACCACCGACCGCTCGTTCATCATCCTCGACGGCAGGATCATCGCGCGAGGTGACCGGGAGGCGATTCTTTCCGACGCGAACGCCCGCAAGTATTATCTCGGCGAGCGTTTTCAGATGTAGGCGGTCGATCATGACTCGAGGCGCAGCACCTCCATCCGACTCCTTTCCGATGACGCCGCAGTACCTGCTGACGGTCATCCTCGGATGGCTCGTGCCTGGGGTCGGGCACTGGATCCTCGGCTACCGGATGCGCGGAGCCCTGCTCGGCGCGACCCTGCTGGGCACTTTCTGGCTCGGGGAGTGTGTGCTCGCCGGCCGCATGGCGGTCACCCTGGAGGTCCATCCGATCTTCTTCGGCCTGCAGGCAGGTAACGGCCTGAGCGCCTTCGCGGCCAACATGCTGTTCGGTCGGCCCGCCCATCCCGATCAGACGGAAGTGATCCAGCGAAACCTGCCGGAGCACCTCAACCTCGGGATCCTGTTCTGCAGCGTGAGCGGCCTTCTGAACATGCTCGTCGTGCTCCAGCTTCTCGATCCCCGGACGTGGCGAGAGGCGGCGGGAGCAGGCCGGGCAGCGGGAGGAAGGGGACCTTCATGAGACTGGCCGAGCACATCGCCTTCTTCCTGCTGATCAGCTTCATCACGGCGCTCGTCTGCGCGGCCAACCGTCTTCCGACCCTCCGCCAGATCCTGCGCGACGCCCTCCACTTCTTCTTCACGATCACAGTCTTCGTCTTCGCCTTCTGCGTGGTGGTGTACGTTCTTGAGTGGATCTTCATCCGGCCCCTGTTATAATCTTTCCCGCCAGTAGAGGACGTGGTCGCGACCCGGCTGCGGGTCGAGGAAAGTCCGGACTCCGTAGGGCTGTGTGGTGGATAACGTCCACCGGGAGCAATCCCAGGGAAAGTGCCACAGAAAACACACCGCCGGGGCTGCTACGGCAGCTCCGGTAAGGGTGAAAAGGCGAGGTAAGAGCTCACCGCGGGGGTGGTGACATCCCCGGCAGGGTAAACCCCACACGGAGCAAGACCAAATAGGGGAGGAGAGGTGGCCCGCTTCGCGCGGCCTCTGGCCGCACACTCCCGGGTAGGTCGCAAAGATGAATGACCGCGCCCGGGCTTCGGCCCGGTGAACAGAATCTGGCTTATGATCTGCTGGCGAGCCGGCCCGCCCCCGCGGGCCGGCTTTCTCTGCACTTGATATCGAGAGATCTCAATCGAGGTAGAGCAGCCGCGAGCAGTTCCGGCACTGGACCAGCTCCTTGCCGAGCATCAGCACGGTGATGCTCTGGGGCGTGACGGTCATGTGGCACCCCTG
>JAFGKN010000508.1 GCA_016928605.1 Planctomycetota bacterium
CATGTGGTCGCCGTAGAACACCACGCGGTGCAGCAGCGTCATGGCGTCCTCGGTCTCGAGGGCGCTGCTCCAGTTGGCGGCCATCTTCGCCGCGTCGCGCACTTCGGTGACGATCTGGGTGCGGCAGGCCCGGACCGATTTCTCCGGGACCTCGATGATCTTGCCGGTCGATGCGAGGATCGTGTTCAGGTTGACGAGCTTGGTGCGCGTCACGGTCTCGCCGACTCGGTAGTGGACCTCGGGCACGCAGCCGCTGCCGCCGACTTCGGAATGGCCGCGCAGCAGGTAGGGGGCCTGCTTGCCGTTCGGGCCGTCCATGTTCAGCGGCGCCGTGCAGTGGGCGGTCCACAGAGCGTTGCGCGAGGTGTCGAACGTCGCGTTGCCCTGGAACGTGGCACGATCGAGCGCGTACTGGAAGAGGAGCATGGTCAGCAGCGAGTCCATGTCGCCCTCGCAGGCGGCGGGGATGCCGGCGTCGCGGAGGCGGGCGAAGCCGAGGCAGGGGAAGCCCTTCGGCAGCCAGCCCATGCAGGTGCCGATGGCCAGCCCCTGGGCCTGCTCCTGCTTCATCAGGTTCTGCAGGGCCACGCTGACGCGGGCCGCCTTGACGATGTCCTCCTCGTTCGGCTCGATGATCGCCTTCGCTTCCTCGGTCCAGCGCTTGGTTTCGGCTCTGACCTCGGCGTCGTCGGCGGCGGCGATGAGGTCGCCGAAGGTCTTCTCGTCGACGGCCACGACATCGGCTCCCAGGCGCTTCTTGACCTCGTCCGGCGACTGGGCGGGCGCCGTGCCTCGAGCGGGAGGAAACAGCAGGATCCGGGTCTGCCGCATCATGGGGATCACCCTGAGCAGACGGAGGGCGCGCTCGAGCTCGTTGTAGTCGCTGCTGGGGACGAGGGTGACCGGACTCCCCCTGCGCTGCCACCGGTGCGGGTACATCCAGTCGTGACCGCTGGCCGGCAGGGAGAACACGATCATCGGGCGCTTCCCGTCGAGAACGGGCTGCACCAGCCGCGTCAAGGAGAAGCAATTCAGGTTGATGGCCAGCACCGGAGCGTTCGGTCCGGCTTTCTCGAGCAACGCGGCGGTCTGCTGGACGTTGTTCGACTCGCCGATCACCAGCTCGATGTTGCCCAGCTTCTTCTCCGCCTCGGCGAGGCGAGCTCTCATGGCTGCCATCTGCTTGGGATCGGCGTTCCAGCCGCGGTCCTCCGGTCCAGGGGGGCCGGAGAAGATGACGCAGATCCTCGATTTCCCCGCGGGCTTGGGGGGCGAGTCGGAAGTCCATGCGTGCGTCCACGCCGCGCCGGCAAGCATCAGACCGCCCGCCGCCGCTCCCGCCCCCAGGAACTCTCGTCTCGTGCACTGTTCACACATCGGAAGGCTCTCCTTTGTTCCGCGTCATGCTGCCTGACAGCAAACGGTGTTGCGACCGGACCTCGCACGCGCCCGTGGACACCGTCCACAAGGAGCGCGTTCACCCCACAACTCCACCAGAACGCCGCCCCGAAGGCAAGGACGAATGCGAGCGCAGCGGGAGCCACCTGCCCGCCCGCCGATCGTGTGCTGAGCGCGGCTCCTATTCAGTGGTCCACAGCGTCACCGAGTCGCGGTCCTTGATGTAGATGCGGTTGCCCGCGATCACGGGATGCGCATACGTGCCTTCCTCGGCGACCTTGTAGCTCGCGATCGTCTGGAGCTTCTCCTTGCCGGGGCGGAGCACGGCCAGCTGTCCGGCTGGAGTCAGAGCGAACAGCACCGGGCCGGCATCGACGACGGTCCCGAAGCCGCCGCCGCCGGGGCCTCCTACGCGCCCTCCGCGTCCTCCGCGTCCTCCGGCTTCCCTGCCGCCCTCCCGGCGTGGAGGACCGGCAGCGGTGTCCCCTCTCGGCTCTCCCGCCAGCGGGGCGCTCCAGGCCGTCTCGCCGCTCTTCGCGTCTGTGCAGAACACGCTGTTCGTGATGGAAAGACCGTAAAGCAGACCACCGGTCAGGACGGGCGTGTTGAACTGGACGGAGTCGTCCGTGCTCCTCCAGAGCGGCTCCGTCGTCAACTTGCCTTCCTTCATGACGAGCTTCTCGGCCGTCATGCCGCGGGTCGGTCCGGCGAGGATGAGTGTGTCGCCGTCGACGATGGGAGTCGCGGCGTTGTAACGACCCTGCGAGTACTCGACTTGCCAGAGCAGCTTTCCCTCGGCAGCGTCCAGCGCCACCATGTTGTCGTTGGTCGGCGCGAGGATGATTCTCGTCCCGCCCAGGGTCGCCAGCACCGACGATCCATAGGCGGGGCCGTTGCCCATCCACTTCCACTTCTCCTCGCCGGTCGCCAGATCGAGGGCCACCACGCCGCCGCCTTCCGAGCCGCCGAGCTCCGCGATGCACAGGCCGTCCACGACGATCGGCGAGCTTGCCGGCGCGAAGCGGGGCAGGTTGCCCTTGAACTCATCACGGCGCCAGAGCTTCTTCCCGCTCGCGGCGTCATGGCAGCTCAGGACACCCTCCACCCCCAGCGTCACGACTTTCCCATCCGCGACGGTCGGCGAGGACCGGGGACCGGAGAAACGGCTGGCCGGACCGCTGACGGGCGCCGCCGCCTGCTTCTGCTGCCAGAGCTCCTTGCCGGTCTCGGCATCGAGACACCGCAGGACCTCGTCTCCGCCCTGACGCGCGAAGACGTACAGTTTGCCGCCTACCAGGGCGGGCGTGGCCACGCCGTCGCCCACCTCGACCTTCCACTTCCGCGTCAGCTGCTCGGGCCAGCTCTCGGGCGCCTTGAATCCCTTCGCCCTGGCGTCCCTGTTCGGACCGCGCCATTGCGGCCAGTCCTGGGCCGCCGCCCTGCGGACTGCGAGGAGCGCCAACAAGCCCAGACTCAGCGCGATCGTTCGACTACGTGAAGCCATGAGAGATCCTCCTTGCTCATCCTCCGCAGCAGCGATTCCGTTCGACACCTGACATGGCGGCCGGGGCCCCCCTGCGCCCGATCCGGAGGGACCCGGCTGGCCGCCCCTCGAGGGCGACCCTCTCTGTAACTGTGTAGCCCGGTACGGATGGCCTGTCCATGAGTTTTCGCCAGGACCCTGGCAAAGTCGTCCGGCAGCCGCCCAGTCCCCAGGAATCGTCTTGACCCCGGCCAACCGGAGGCGTTCCATGGGGCGCAGCCCCGGAGCTCGGCGGCGCGCCGTGGGGCGAGCCGCCGCGGCAACAGGTGGTGCCCCAAGGTGGTTTGCCGGAGCTTGCTCTCTTTGCCAGGAGCCCAGCCGTGAAGAACCTGCTCGATCGATTCTGCCGCTACGTCAAAGTGGACACACGCGCCGTCGACGACGTGAAGGAGTACCCGAGCTGCAAGGGCCAGCTCGAGCTCGCCGCGATGCTGGCCCGCGAGCTTCAGGCCCTCGGCCTCGGCGACGCCTCGGTCGACTCGAACGGGATCGTGACGGCCACGGTCGCGCCAACTGCGCCCTCAGCGCCCCCCATCGCATGGCTCGCCCACATGGACACATCGCCCGAGGCGAGCGGGACGGACGTGAAGCCCATCGTCCACCGGAAGTACGACGGCAAGGACATCGTCCTCCCGGGCGACCCTACCCAGGTGCTGAGGCCGGCCGAGACGCCGACTCTCGCGAGGCTCGCCGGGAAGACGATCATCACCTCCGATGGCACCACGCTCCTGGGCGCCGACGACAAGGCGGGGATCGCCATCGTGATGACCGCCATCGAGGAGCTTCTCCGCGCGCCCGACATCCGCCGCGGCCCCATCCGGATCCTCTTCACGTGCGATGAAGAGATCGGCCGGGGGTGCGACAAGCTGGACGTGAAGAAGATCGACGCAGCCGCCGCCTACACCCTCGACGGCGAGGACGAGGGGTGGATCGAGCACGAGACGTTCTCCGCGAACCTCGCCACCGTCACGATCACGGGCGCCAACATCCATCCGGGCTTCGCCAAGGGGAAGATGGTGAACTCGGTGCGGCTCGCGGGCAAGTTCCTCGATCGCATGCCCTGGCAAGCCCTCGCGCCGGAGGCGACCTCCGGGAGGGAGGGGTTCCTCCATCCCTACGTCATCGAGGGCGGCGTGGCGGAGACGAAGATCAAGATCCTCCTCAGGAGCTTCGTCACCAGCGATCTCAAGGAGCAGCAGAAGATCCTCGAACGGATCGCGGCCAACCTGACCGCCGAGTTCCCCAGGGCCAAGGTCGCCGTTGCGGTGAAGAAGCAGTACCGCAACATGATCGAGCATCTCGGCAAGGAGCCGCGGGCGGTCGAGCTCGCCACCCGGGCCGTCCGCGCCGCGGGCCTCGAGCCGAGGTTCCAGTCCGTCCGCGGCGGGACGGACGGATCGCGCCTGAGCGAGATGGGCCTCCCGACGCCGAACCTCTCCGTGGGCATGCACAACTTCCACTCGAAGCTCGAGTTCGCGTGCCTCGAGCAGATGGAGTCTGCGGTGAAGGTGCTCGTGGAGCTGGCGAGGCTCTGGGGGAGGGAGAAGGGCGCGAGCGGCGCGACAGGCCGTGGCGCCGAGAAGCCTCGAAGCCGCTCCGGCGCCGCGGGCAAGGCTGTGAGGGGCAGCAAGGAGAAGAAAGCGAAGAAAGGATGAGGCGCATGAGCGATCCGCAGGTCTCCTCGACGCTTCCCGAGAACGCGTACCGCGAGCTCGGGCCGGGCGAGCGGTACACCCCGATGGTCCCCGCCGAGGTCACGGTGCCGGAGCTCTCGCTCCGGTCGATCCTCTTCGGGATCGCGATGAACGTGGTCTGGGCCGCGGCGGCGACCTACATCGCCTTGAAGGTCGGCCAGGGGATCGAGACCGCCATCCCGATCTCGATCCTGGCGGTGGGGCTCTCGGGGCTCCTCCTCCGCCTCGGCAGGCGGCGGAGCACCATCCTCGAGAACATCAACGTCCTCGCGATCAGCACCACCTCGGGCATGGTCGCCGGCGGTACGGTGTTCACGATGCCAGCGATCTACCTCCTCCGCCTCGACGAGCATCTCGATCTCTCGGGAGGGATGCTGTTCCTCCACATCTTCCTCGTGCCGCTCCTCGGCGCGATGCTCGGCGTGATCTTCCTCGTTCCTTTCCGCCGCTACTTCGTCAAGGAGATGCACGGCAAGCTGCCCTTCCCCGAGGCCACGGCGACGAACCAGATTCTCGTGACCGGCCAGGGAGGCGGCGCGGGGGCGCTCGTGCTCATCTACTCGTTCGCGCTGTCGGCGCTCTATACGCTGTGCACCGCCGGGATGAAGCTCTGGAGCGAGGTGTTCACCACGGGGAAGCTCATCGTCTCGTGGAAGGAGGCCGCGCCCGGCGCCGCGCCGCCTCTGGAGCTCGTCGAGAGGTCCGTCGCGACCCATGCCTTCGCGGGGGACTTCTGGGTGGGCCTCGCCGAGAGGACGAAGGCGATCTTCTCCCTCGGGACCGGCGCGGAGTTCGTCGGCCTCGGCTTCATCATCGGGGTTCGCTACGCCTCGATCATCGTCGCGGGATCGGTCCTCTCCTTCTTCGTGATCGTGCCGCTGCTCGCGCCCCTCGGGCTGGAAGGGCTTCAGGCGATCAACCCGATGATCCAGG
The DNA here is from genome assembly GCA_016928605.1 of Planctomycetota bacterium. GTDB lineage: Bacteria > Planctomycetota > UBA8108 > UBA8108 > UBA8108 > JAFGKN01. The sequence goes on from JAFGKN010000508.1 coordinate 5,569, forward strand.
ACGACTCCGCCCAGGCGATCTTCAACGGCATCCCCAAGAACATCGGCATCGGATGCATCTTCACGGCGGGGATCCTCTCGATCCTGAAGATGGGAAAGGTGATCGTGACCGCGCTCCGCGAGTCCCTGGGCAGCCTCTTTCGCCGGCGCGGGAGCGTCGCGGCAGCGGAGCGGACCGAGACGGACATGAGCTACGGCGCGCTCGCGTTCGTCGGCCTGGTGACGACGGTCGCCATAACGCTCTACTTCCGTAGCTTCGTCCTGGCGGGGATGGACGGCGCGGGCACCCTCACGGCGGTCTCGGTCCTCCTCGCCCTGGGAGTCGCGTTCATCTTCATCACCGTCTCGGCGTGGGCGATCGCGACGATCTCCGTGACGCCGATCTCCGGGATGACGGTGACCACGATCATCGTGACGGCCGTCGCGCTCCTCGCCTTCGGCCTGCCCAAGGGTGCCGGGGGGCAGCTCGCGGTGCTCCTCGTCGGGGGCGTCGTGGCCACGGCGCTCTCCGTGGCTGGCACGCTCGTCACCGAGTTCAAGCTCGGCTACTGGGCGGGCGCCACGCCTCGGAGGATCCAGTGGAGCACGATCGCCTCCGCCGCGCTGGCGTCGGCCGTCGTGACCGGCACGATCATGCTGCTGGCCGAGACCAAGGGCTTCGATCCGGATGTGAGCCGCGACGCGCTCCAGGCGCCGCAGGCGAACCTCATGCGAAGCGCCCTCGACAGCTTCCTCGGCACGGGCGAGGTGCCGTGGCTCCCCTACGGCGTGGGAGTCGCCATCGCTCTCCTCATGCAGCTCGTGGGCGTTTCCCCCCTCGCGTTCGGCCTCGGCATGTACCTCCCCATGTCGCTGAACACGCCGATCCTCGCGGGCGCGATCGTGGCCGCGGCCGTGAAGAGAGGATCGGGGAGCGACCCCCGCACGCAGGCGCGGACGGACAAGGGCATCATCATCGCATCGGGCTTCATCGCGGGGGCCGCGATCGTCGGCGTCGTGCTGAACGGGATCCGGTCCTGGAGCGCGACCGAGCCGTTCCTCGACGCGATCGACGTGCCCGCGGCGATCCTGCGGAGAGGCGCGGATCCGGCCGCCGTCGGCCGCGTCGGGAACTGGCTCGGCCTCGTCGC
>JAFGKN010000509.1 GCA_016928605.1 Planctomycetota bacterium
CCGGTCGGCGCCCCGGGCCGCCTTCTCCCACTCCAGGTCGGTGGGCAGCCGGTACATCCAGCGCCCGCTGCCGTGCTTCCTCTCGGTCAGCCAGTGAGCGTACTCACGCGCCGCGAGCTGGGAGACGCCGAAGACGGGCCACCGATCGCTGACCACGTCGGCGCTGCGAATCCAGCGGCCTCCAGCACCTCTCTCCACGGCGGGTGCCTTCTCTCGATCCCAGCGAGGGAGTAGGTCGATGGTCTCCGCCCTGAGCTTGCTCCTCGAGTACTCGATGACGAACTCCGATGCCGGCTCCGCGAAACCGCTCTGGTCGATGGGATGGATGGGATCGTTCAGGAACTCGAGGTACCGCTCGAACGTGATCTCGCTCGTGCCGATGAAGTATCCGTGATCGAGGTCCATCTCTGCATACGGAAGGCTCTGAAAGGCTCTAGAATCTCCGCCGCAGAAGAAGGGGCCCGGAGGGATGTAGGTGAACCCCCTCGGGATTTCATCCTCCCGGAGAAGCCGGATGCGCGCGGATACATCCTTGCCGGCCAGGTAGAGAGGCAGCCTCAGCTCGGCGCAGCCTTCCTCGCGCAGGACGAAGAGGTAGCTCCCCGCCGGCAGATCGATCTCGAACGATCCGCCGTCGGGGGCCAGCGGAATCCGGAGGGCATCCCGCAGCTGGAGAGGATACGCCTCAAGGGTGAAACCGAACTGCGCGCGGATATCGAGCACACTGCCGGGCTTCAAGGTCGGCTCATCCGGATCCGCGTAGACTCTCGAGGGGAAGGGTACCCACGACAGAACACGCTTGCGCTCGTCTCGGTCCAGGAGGACGTCCACCGAGCTGTCGGCCGGAACCTCATGGAGAGCTGTTGCGAGATCGGTCCAGGATCGCGTGCTCTTTCCGTTCACCTCCAGAAGCAGGTCGTTCTCCTCGAACGGCGACCGGTCGGGATCCCACACCTTCTCGATGCTGAGGGGAGGCAGCCGATCATCCCAGCCGCCCGGAATCGGAGTCCCGCTGTCAGGATCCACCGGCACGGGAAGCAGCCTCTTCTCTTTCTCGTGCTCCAGGAAGATGAAGCAGTGGGCCGTGAACCCCGGCGGCTCGACACTGGCCGTGACCTTCCCTCCCCTCAGGCTGAAAAGCCTGGGATCCAGGTCGGCGCCCCGTTTCTCGAAGAACTCCGGACCGAAGGCGATCTCTCCCTCGGCGAGGGCCGCCTGGTACATCGCGCGGTAGGCCGCTGCAAACTCGCGGCGGGCGCTGCCGGCGACCGCGGATGATGGAGGGGCGGTCTCCACGGCCCGCTGGAAGTCGGCCATCGCCGCCTCGTAGCTCGCCTCCATCTGCTTGCGCGCGCTCTGATACAGCTCGAAGAGCTGGAACTCCTGCTCGCGATGCCAGGGCGGAGCCCAGAAGAACTGCTTCCACTGCTGATGGAGCCACGAGATCTCGAGGGCGTTCAGATGCGAGCGGAGCGTCAAGTACCGCCTCCATGTCTCTCGGGCGGCATCGAGGAGGCGTTGGCTCCGTGCAGAGAGGAGATCGAGCTCCAGTGCACTGACTCTTCGCGCCAGCTCCTTGACCTCCGGCTGCTCGGGGTGCTCCTCGAGGAGCAGGGCGAGAGAGGTCTTCGCGGAGTCGATGTCCCCGCTCTCGACGCCAGCGCGAGCCGACTCGATCCTCTCCCGGTACTGCGACTCGCGGTGGATCCAGACAGCGCCGGCAACTGCGACGACGAGCAGGACAGCGGCCCCGAGAAGGACGAGGGCTGCTCGGTGCTTGCGCGCCAGCTTGCACAGCCGGTAGCCGAGCCCCGGTGGACCGGCCAGAACGGGCTCGTGCTCCAGGTGGCGGCGGATGTCGATCGCCAGCTCCGATGCCGTGCCGTACCGGCACGTCCGGTCCTTGGCCATGGCCTTGACGACGATCCAGTCGAGGTCGCCCCGGAGTTCTCTCGAACGCGCCATCGGGTGGCACTCGCCGGGCGGCACGCCCCGATCGGCCCTTTCCAGCCGGGAGACGCGGGCGCTCGGCGTCGGGGGATCCTCCTTGCGGATGATCCGCTGCAGCTCGGTGAAGCTCGACTTCCTCAGCGTCTCGGGATCGAACGGCAGGACTCCGGTCAGCAGCTCGTAGAGCATGGCGCCCAGCGAGTAGATATCCGTGCGAGTATCGATGTCCAGACCGGACATCTCGGCCTGCTCCGGACTCATGTACGCCGGTGTACCGATCATCCGCCCGAGCTCTGTGTAAAGCGTCTTCTCCGTCAGACGCGCTCCCGTGGCCTTCGCCACCCCGAAATCGATGATCTTGGGAAGCGGCGTTCCCCCTTCCAAGGTCACCAGGACGTTGGACGGCTTGAGATCCCGGTGGATGATGGCCTTCTGATGCGCATGCTGGACGGCCTCGCAAACGGCGGTGAAGAGGAACAGGCGGCTCCGGACGGTGAGAGCATGCTTCCTGCAGTACTCCAGGATCGGGACGCCCGCGATGTACTCCATCGCGAAGTAAGGCCGGCCGCGCCGCGTGAGCCCTGCCTCGAAGATGCGAGCGATCGAGGGATGATTCATCAACGCGAGAGCCTGCCGCTCAGCCTCGAAGCGCGCGACGATCTCACGGCTGTCCATCCCGAGCTTGAGCACCTTCAGGGCGACGATGCGCCGCACCGGACGCTCCTGCTCGGCCCGGTAGACGATCCCGAATCCGCCTTCTCCCAGCACCTGGAGAATCTTGAACCCTTCGATCTCGTCGCCGGGAAGGAGAGCTGACGCTCCGGAGGAGGAGACAGGGGATCGAGCGAGCCTGTCGAAGAGCGGAGACAGCGCTTCCGGGCCGCTGTCGGCGATCTCGCCGGTGACGTGGGAGGCATCTTCAGAGCCAGGATCTGATCGGGGCAGCGTCTGCTCCGCGCAGTAAAGGGAATGGAGCGCCCGCAACGCGTCGGCATGCGCAGGATGTCGGCTGACGAACTCCTCGAAGCCGAGGCCCTCCTCGGCCTGGCGGCGGCGAAACTCCCTGAACAGGGCTTCGGCGTCAGGCGCCGCGCTCGGTTCTTTCTCTGGACGTGGCATCGAGGGGCATCCTCACGAAGGTACCTCGCCAGAGGAGAACAGATCCCGCGGCATGCGGTTTTTCAGCTCGCTCATGGCCCGGGAGAGTACTTTTCGAACGGTGGCCGCGCTCGAGAAACCCATCGCGGCCGCGATCTCACGCGACGACATCCCGCAAAGGTGGCGCAGGATGATGATCTCTCGGTGATGGCTCTTGAGCGAGAGGAGCGCTTCTTCGAGGGCATCCTCGATCTCCCTCGCGCTGGCGACGCTGCTGGGACCGGGTTCTCTACCCCGAAAGATCGAGGCGGAGAGCCCCTCGCTCCCCAGCTCCCCGAGCGCCTTCACGTTGCCTCCCCCCCGCTTTTCCGCGCCGGCCTTGCGAAAGTGCAGGTTGACAGAGCTGGCGACGCAGGTCGCAATCCAGTTCTGGAACGTGCCGTCGGAAAGCTCCTCGAAGGACTCGAGCTTCTCGAAGGCTCTCAGGAGCGAGTCCTGAACGAGATCCTCGTACAGAGCGAAGTCCCGTATCGGATAACCGAGCCGGAGCGAGACGATTCTCCGAACCTTGGGCAGGTACCGGGCGAAAAGATCGTCGATGGCTCTCTCTCTTCCCCCCCGGGCCTCCCGGAGGAGCCGGATCGTCGTCTGAATGGGTGTCTCTCCCATCCGCAGGTGACTCCCGTGGGACCTTGACCTTGCCACCCTCGAGCGCCGGGTGGGCGGAATGGAACACTCGCGCGAGCACAGGACGCGGAGCCTGTCCCGCAGCGGCAAGGGCGGAGAGCGCCTCCCGCGCTGCGGGCGCCGCAGCGCAGTCCCCTTCCCCGCTGCCTGCGGGGCCGATCTCCAGGCTACCCAGTCCTTCGTTCCGGATCAACTTCGCAGGCCGTGCCGGAAGAGCGCCTGCATCAGCCGGCGCTCCTCCGGCTTGCGCTCCCGTGAAAATCGCGCCTCGGCACCTCGCGCGCTGAAGGCCCGGAGCCGATGGCTGGGCCCATAACCGCCGAGCCCGCGGGCGGCGAGACAGGAAGTCCGGACCCTGTCCGATAGATGGGGATACACCGCGCCGTGATCCCGGCTGCTGCGTCCCGGCTCTTCAGCCCGGCGAGAGAGCCGATAACCCCAACGGTCTACGCATCGTCGAGGAGGACACTCATGATCCGACCTCTGGTCATCCTCTCACTGCTGCCTGCTGCGCTTCTCTACGGCTGCGTCAGCGCCGAGGAGAGACTCGAAAAGGGCAATGCCTACTACTCCGAGGAAAACTACGAGATGGCGCTCAACTGCTACTTCGAGGCGAGGAGCGCAGATCCAAACCTCCCGGGGATCGATGAGAGGATCCGGACCGCCGAGCTCCGAGCCAGCATCCAGCGAGGCGATCGTGCGGTCGAGCGCCAGGACTGGGAGACCGCCGAGAGGGCGTATGGCGATGCCCGTCGCCAGGATCCCGCGAGCCAGGAGGTCGCCGAGTGTCTCCGGCGGCTGGCGGCGGCACGAGCGGACGCGAGCTTCCAGCGGGGACAGCAGCTGATGGCGGAGGGCAACCCCTTCGATGCCGTCGGCGAGTTCGAGCAGGTGCTCGTCCTCCTGCCGGAGCACTCCGGCGCTGCCAGGGCTCTGGATCGAGCGCGACGCGAGAAAGTGGAGCGCGAAACCTGGGCAGAGGTCCTGTTCCAGGACGGCAAGCGCGCCCGGAGCGCGGGACGCCACGAGGAGGCGATCCAGTACTTCACCCGAGCCCTCGAGCGGAATCCTCACCACGAGGCTGGCCGGCAAGGACTGCTGGAAGTGGAGGCGGAGTTCGCACGTGCCCTCGAGGCCAAGGGCGAGAACCACATGGAGCGTCAGGAGTGGAGCCAGGCGAGCGACGCGTTCCGCGAGGCCCTGAAGCACGATGCCGGGTTGCAGCACCTGGAGCTGAGGATCGTCCAGGCCGGCAACGAGGCTCGTGCCGACGAGATCGCTGCGGAGGGACAGGCGGCCCTCGAGCGAAAGGACTGGCAGGCCGCGCATGACCGGTACAAGGAGGCCCGAGCGCTGACCCGCATGTCGGACCGTTACCGATCGCAATTCGAGACCGCTCGCGAGCGGCTCGCTGACCATCTCTACAGCAGAGCGCTGGGGGCCGAGAACGCCCGTCAATACGAGAGCGCGCTGAGGGACTACAGCGCGATCCTGGACGTGTTTCCCTCCTACAGGGACGCGGGGCCGAAGCACTCGCGGCTCCAGGAGGCTCTCGCCACGGCCGCTGGATCCTACGAGGCAGGCTGTCAGGCGCAGGAGAACCTGGATCTCGTCGAGGCAGAGAAGCAGTTCCGCACCTGCTCGGCGGCGATTGCCGCCTACCGGGATGTCCAGTACCGGCTGGCGATGGTCCGCGATGGCATCGGCCGCGCGAAGACGTTCTACGACCGCGCCGTCGAGGCGGAGCGCCGCGAAGAGTACCATCGCGCTCGAGTCCTCCTCGAGGAATGCATCGCCATCACGACGCCGTTTCAAGATGCCGCCCAGCGCATAGCCTCCATCCAGCAGGCTCTGGCGGCGATCGAGAAGGCCGAGCAGCTCTACCAGGATGCCTGTCGGGCGCAGGGCGAGAAGGATCTCCAGCTGGCGCAGAAGCTCTTCGCTTCCTCCCAGGAGTCGCGCGCCGCCTACAAGGACACCGGCAGGCGCCTCGACGAGATCCGCGCCTCTCTCGACACTGCAGGCAAGATCTACCGGCGGGCCCTCGAAGCCGAGCTGGACTGCCAGCTGGAGCGAGCCATCGCTCTGTACGAGGAGTGCCTGGCGATCTCCTCGCCGTACATCGATGCGGGAAGCCGCCTCGATCAAGTCCGCACGAGCTGGCAGGCGCTCGGCGAGGCGCGGGAGCTGGACGGCGAAAGACGCCTGGCCGCCGCTCTCGAGAAGTACGAGATCGTGGTCGCCAAGCACGACTGCAGCCCCGAGGTGAGACGCCGGGTGCAGGCCATCCGGCAGCTCTGCAAGCAGCTCGCGATCCGTTACGAGGCGATGCTCAAGGCGCAGGAGAAGGAGGATCATCCCGCTGCGCTGGCGGCTGCGCGCGAGATCCGTAGGGAGTGTAAGGGATACAAGGACGTCGACTCTCGAGTCCCCTGGCTCGAGTCGGAGGTCGAGTACGCCGAGGGTCTCGCGCTCGAGGAGAAGGCGCAGTTCGGAGAGGCTGCGCGGTACTTCGAGGAGTGCGAGAAGCGCACGCCGGGCTTCCGGGATGCAGGCACCCGCCTGGAGCACTGCCGGTCGCAGGCAAGCGACCCTCCGGGGATTCTCGGCAGCAGCGCGGAGTAGTCCCTTCTGCAATCCGGGCGATTCACCAGGGACAGGCGCACGCGGATCCGGCCGAAGGCAGCGTCGAGGATCGGCGCCGCGTCTCAATCGCACCGGTACTCGCACGGCCCGAGCGCGTCGACCGTCGGATCTTCTCCGCAGACATCCGGACCCGGCGGCGGCGGCGCCAGGCTGCCCAGGAACAGGTAGCCGAGGATGCGGATCGGATCGGTGATCTCGAGGCTGCCATTGTCATCCGCATCCGCAGCGTCCGGACAGCCCGGCGTGGCTCCTCCCAGGAAGAGGTAGGCGAGGAGCGAGATCGCGTCCGTGATCTCGACCCTGGAGTTGCCGTCGACGTCTCCACGACGAAAGCGCGGCCCCGCCGCGCCGATCACGCTCACGACGCCCGCCTGCCGCCCGGCCAGCTCCCACACTCCGCTCGGAGGCAGCAGGGCAACCGGCACAGGTGGAGAGCCCAGATCATCGCGGATCGAGATTCCTGCGGCGAGTCCAGCCGGGCCAAGGCCCGTCGGATCGACTCCCGCGGCGGAGACGACGATCCGGAGGACGGGGAGATCGTCGCCCTCGATCCAGCTCGCGGGCGCATCCCCGAAGCGGACATCCACAACGACGCCGCCATCCACGGCCTCGATCGACACATGCTCCGCCGCCTCGGAGGCGGTGCCGGCCACGTCGACAGCGACCAGCTCGAGCGGCTCCTCGAGCGAGAGACCCATCGCGAAGCCGCGCATCGCGACATCGGGCGCGAGGTGGGCATGGACGAGCACCTCTCCCTCCGGACCGCCCGCAAGCAAGGTCGAGTCCGCGACCCGCAGCAGCAGACGCTGCTCGTAGACCTCGACCGCGCAACGAACCGCGGGCGACAGGCAGCCGGCCATCTCGAAGACGACGCTCCAGGTATGCTCGCCGAGAGGAGCGCGCTCGTCGAGCCAGGATCCCTGCTGGGCGGGGACCACGGCCAGCACTCGTCCGTCTCGCGAGATGCGAGCCTCGCCGCTCGCTGTGAGAGCGTTCCACGTCACCTCCACCGTCGAGACGTCCGGTCCGACCGACTGGGAGCAGAAGACGTCCTGCGGGCCGCGGATGCCGACCGTCACCTCAGCGGCGTTGTTCTCTCCAGTGCGCTCGTCAGGAAGCAGAGCCGCCACCGCGCGGATGCGCTGCTCGCCGAGCGGAGGACGGTAGGAGAACAGCGCCGCCGACGGCGCGGCATCGTCGGCGAAGCTCGTGGAGATCAGCACCTCTCCGAGGAGCTCCCAGAAGCCGTCGCCGAGAGACCGCTCGATCCTCACGGCGTAATCCCCGTCAGCCAGGGGCACGTAGCCGACGCTGCGCAGCTCGATCTCGAGCTCCAGGATCTGTCCAGGCGCAGGCAATGCCGTCGGAGTCCGCAGCTCGACGGCGAGATCCGGTCCGAGAAATGGCCGCAGCACGCGAGACTCGCCCGATTTCTCCTTGCCGCCCTTGAGAAGAGGCTCCCGGCCGGCGATGTCGTGAGTCAAGAGAATCTCGATGTTGCCCGCGCTGTCGATGAAGCCCGCGAACTCATGATCGGCCAGCGTGTCCGCCGTGACGATGAGCGCGGGGCCCGCGGCCATGCCGCTCGCCAAGTCGACGGAGACGAGGCCGACCTCTCGATCGAGATCGCTGCTCACGCCCAGGCCCGCGAAGCTGAAGGCGACGTCGAAGCGATCTTCACCGACCTGCAGCACCTCCGGATGGAGCGCTCGCAGGTCGACCACTCCCCCTTCCACCCTGCCGATCTGGGTCAGCTCCTCCACCTCCTCCACCCAGCCGATCACCTCGTCGATCCGCAAGCGGCCCCAGTTGAGGAGCCGCCCCTGGTCATACGCGACCGCCGCCCAGTCGAGCTGGTCGAGGTGGTTGCAGGGGGGGCGTGGATCGTCGGGGCAGCCCGCGTAGAGCTGCTGCCAGAGCAGCGGCCAGTTCGACTCATGGACGATGTCGTCCGTGAAGACAGGTTGAGCGTGGTCGCAGTAGACGAGCACGTTCCCGTCCGCGCTGAGCGCGGCGGTCGGCTGCGAGGCGCCCGGCACGTGCCGCGAAAGCCCGGGACCCTGCACGAGCGTGCCCACGGCGTCGTTCATCGCCACCTGTACGTAGTGGTCGAAGTTCGTGCCTATGTCGCGATCCTCGTCCTGTACCCACACGAGCGCGATGCGGCCGGAAACCGAGGTGAGGAAGGGATCCTTGTCGATCCTGTCGTTGCCCGCTCCGAGATCGACCGGACTCCCTTCCACCGAGAGAGAGCCGAGATCGAACGTGCAGGTGCGAATCACCGAATCGCCCTGGAGAAGCGCTCCCTCCGGATGCGTGATCCGCACCCAGCCGAGGCGCGCCTTGCCCGCCTCGAGGTCGGCGCACACAGTGGCCTCTCCGTCGCCGATCGCATCGTCGGTGATGCGCACCGGCGAGGACCACATCCCCGTCGTCGGCGTGTAGACGGCAGCGTAGATCTCCATGCTGGAGAGGATGCTCTCCACTCGCGCGGCGCCCTCCGGCGTTTCCATCTCCCCATGGCTCACCTGCAGGCTCTCCAGCTCCTCGGGACTCAGCGCGATCTCGGTCCACGCCGCGAGGAACCGTCCTTCGTCTCCGCCGCCCGGGATCCATGCCACAGCGGGATTCAGCTTCGCGCGACCGTTGCCGGAGGCATAGAAGGGCATCTCCGTCCCCCAGGCCCCTCCTGTCGTCTTCTCGGCGAAGTACAGCTCGGTGCGCACTCCTTCATGAGTGGGATCGACGTCGTAGATGAGGACCTGCAGATCCCGCATCGCACCGGCGGCTGCCATCGGTCCGAACATGAGACCGTCGGCCGGGATCTCGTCCTCCGGGAGCTCATCGTCCTTCGTCCCCTTGGCGCCGCACGCGACGGGACAACTGTCGTACTCGAGGAGGGGGATATTGACATCGAGAGTCCAGCACTTTTCCAGCGGCCACGAGCCGAGGCAGACCGATCCACGGCCGAAGATGCGGATCGCCCAGCAGAAGTCGACGCTCATGTCGGGGAAGAAGCTCTGGAGGTCGCCCGCCTCCGTCCCCCCGAAGGGAAGACCCGCGAAGAGGCTCACGGGAAGGCAGACCGTTCCGGCGCCGCCGGCGCCGAGCTTCACGGTCGCGATCACGAGATCCACGGCTCCGCCGAATGCGACGCTGAGCGTCGCCTCGGGAGAGACGGTCAGCACGATTCCGTCCACGCTCCCGAACTGCTCGTCATCCTCGCGCGGATCCACGGCGAGGTCGGCCTTGCCGCGAAGCTTGACATCACCCCAGATAGTAGCCCACACCTTGAGAGTGACCACGGTGATCGTCGCAATACGGATCTCGATGAGAGGCAGGAGCTCCAGCGACTCCTCGAAGAGGGTGGTCTCCGCGAGTTCCATGCACGCCAGTCCGGGCTTGTTCAGGCTCTCCGCGAGCTCCTGGCAGGCCGAGCTGAGACTCGAGTCGGGAACCGCGTTGTACGTGGTCCACTCCCTGCTGAAGACCTTGTAGTTCAGCAGCGTCAGGGCGGATCCCACCTTGGAAAAGAGGACCCACTCGAACGGAGAGGTGGAGCCGTTCGACGTGCGGCGGTTGCGCCGCATCGAGACATGCGCCCCCGCGTACGCGCTGTTCTCCACGGGGAGCGGGCCGAGGGAGAACGAGGCGTTCCACTCGAGAAAGTCGGGGAACTTGAGATCGAACAGGATGTTTCGATCCTCGAACCAGCTCTCCCTGGATTTCGTGATCTCCTGCCGCTCGTCCCAGTCGTCGCGCATGGAGATGGGTGCCCGCTGGAAATCAGCGTCGAAGCGCCCCAGCTCGACCGTCTCCTCGACTCCAACACTGTTCTCCACGGAGACCACCGCGGTGATCTCGCCGTGGAGCTCGTTGCTCTCGAAGGCGTACTCGGGAGGCCAGTGCCACCCGGTCGCGTCGAGAGGAGCGCCCCAGTAGCACTGCCCGCAGAGATTGCAGCGCTCCTCCACGCGCAGCGCCGGGATGGAGAAGGGCGCCGCGGGCCCGCCGGAGCCGTCGAAGTCGATCTTCCACTCGACGGCGCCCGAACCGGGACCATCGCCTGGCAGAACGCACTCGTTCATCGGAGGCGAAATGAGGTTGTAGAGGAAGGGAGCGTAGAGCTCGGGCTCGGTGGCGTAGGGCCACTGGACGAAGACCGGAGTGCCGATGACGAGAGAGACCGACGAGCCTCCGCCCTGCACCGTGAAGTCGCCCGCCTGGGTGCCGGAGATCTCCGATCCCGGCCGGCTGACGTCCATCGTGAGCTGGTAGGGAAGGGGCAGCGCGCCCAGTTCCTCGTGGATGGAGATGCAGTTCACCGAGAGCAGGTAAAGGCCGCTCTGCTCGTAGGTGTGCGTGACGACCGGAAGCGATGTCACCTCCTCGATCCCATCGCCGAAGCTCCACCGGTATTCCGCGATGCCCGGACGCCCGCCGCGGATCGGATCGAGGTACGGAGTGAAATCGGCATCGAGCTGCGCCCGGAACTCGAACATCCTCCCGCCGGGAAGGGACAGCTGCTGCGGATCGTAGGCCCGCAGCAAGGGAAGCGGCCTCGTCATCAGGGAGGTGTCCGCGTAGTTCTCCCTGTACTCGATCCGGTTGATCTTGACCCGCGGATCGGCCTGGGTGAGCGGCTTGATGCGGATCATCGGATCGGCGCCCGCCACTGGCCGGATCCGGCCCTCGTCGTCATGGCAGGGGGTGTGGGGGAGCAGGTTGAGCGTCAACGCACAGCTCTCTCTGGCCGCGTAGACGTTGAAGGACGGCACGTGGCCTCCGTCGTCGACGAGAAGCCGGATCGGCGCTTCCTCGTCCACGAAGGCTTCCTCGCCTTCGCGCAGCTCACAGGTGAGGCAGAAGAAGAGCTCCCCGAAGGGGATGTGCCACGGATCGTCCGTGACCCACTCGGGAGACTCGATCTCGACGGTGCACGTGACCCAGCCGGGCTCTCCGGGCAGCGCCCGGACCGGAACGTCGAAGGCGTGGTAGCGGATGAACCGATCGCCGTCCGTCTGATCCAGCGTCGATGCGTAGACGAGCCCCTTCAGCTTTCCCCACAGGTGCCGCCGCTCCACCAGGCAGGAGAAGAGGAAGCGGTTGACGGGAACCCCCTCGCGGTCGCTCGGAAGGTTGATCTTGGTTCCGTAGACGATGTCGGGCTCGAGCGGGATGGCGAAGGATCTGTCCCTCTGGCGGGTGTGTCCCTCGGCGTAGAGCCAGTCGATCTGTGGAATCTCCACAGGATTGACGATCTCGTCGGCCAGCTCGCCGACCAGGCCTCCGATCTGCGGGATGACCTGGTACGAGAGGACGTCGCCCGCTCCGGCCGTCAGGTCGTAGAACTCCGTCTCGTCACCCGACAGATCGAACACGACACCGTCGCTGCGGACAATCCGTACCGAGTCGTACGCCTCGCCGTTCGCCCACTGGATCCTCCGCCCGCCATCGACCGGCATGATCGAGACCGACGCGACGGGGGCGACGGTCCTGTCGCCGAAGAAGAAGCCGTCCCCCAGCCGCAGCTTGCCGGCGGCGTCAGCGAGCACGATGTCCACCGCGCCGGTGAAATCCACCGCCGGCGTGGTGATGACCACTTCCTCGGGCGAGACCGAGACCACCGGCGCCGCGAAGGCGCCGAGCCAGACCGTCATCCCCGCCGAGACGAAGCCCTCGCCCCGGAGCGTCACCGTCGTGCCGCCGTCCATCGGCGCCCAGGCAGGCTCGGCGCTCGTGAGGCGGCGGCCATCCCTGTAGAGAAAGCCGCTCCGCAGCGTTGCGGATCCGACCTGCACGTCGACGTAGCCGGCGCTCGCCCGCGGCGGAGTGACCGCGATGAGCTGCTCCGTGCTGCGGAACTCGACCGTCGACGCGGGCGCTCCGCCGAAGCGAACCGGTTCGCCGGGAGAGAATCCGCGTCCCCGGATCTCCACGCCGGTCCCGCCCGCGAGAGGGCCCGCCGCCGGGATGACTTTCAGGATCTCGCCCGCGCCCTCTCCGCTCGCCGGCGAGAAGTAGGTCGCGAGCCCCCCGTAGCTGGCCACCACGTCCAGCCGGCTGCTCGCGTCGAGGTCGCCGGCCGTGAGGCACCGTGCGTCACGCGACAGGATATGCGTGTCCCGGGAAGGAAAGTCCGGTTGCGCCGTGTTCCAGAGCACGATGATGGCGGGACGCTCGATACCGCCCAGCTCGGTGTCCTCCACGGTACAGGCAAGGTCACGATCGCCGTCGCCGTCAAAATCGGCCGTGGTGAGACCGTCGGGCTGGTAGCCCAGGCTGATGCTCACAGGATCATCGAACGACCGGCCGCCGAGACCTCTCCAGACGTGGATCTTTCCAGCCGCAAAGTCCAGCTCCGCGACATCCGGGATTCCATCGCCGGACACCTCCAGGGCGGCAACGCCGCGACCCGCCGAGCTCAGGCCGCCGAGAACCGGCGGGATCTGGCCGGCCGCGGCGAAGGTGCCGTCACCCTCGCCGTAGAGAAGCGTCACCGGACGCGAGCCGCCGACATCGACGATGGCATCCGTGTGGCCATCGCCGTCGAGGTCCTCGAGACACACCGATCCGTAAGTCGCGCCAAAGCTCACCGCGTGAGCCACGGGGCTGCCGAGGCCGCCGCCCGCTTCCCCGAGCAGCGAGTACACGAAATCGCCGCGGCGATCGCAGAAGACGACGTCCGGGTAGGGATCCTCGTTGAGGGATCCGACCGCCACGCCAGCCCCGCTCTCGGCCGGCAGGATCGTCTGGCGGTGAGAGAGCCCGCCGTGACCATCGCCGTCGAGGATCAGCAGCCCGCTTTCGTTGGCTCCCACGAGCAGGTCGATGTCTCCATCCAGATCGAGATCGGAGAGACAGATGCTGCGGGGAGAGGGAGAGCCTCCAGCCTCGAGGGGAAGGGGGAGGATCAGCTCGTCCACCAGAGAGCCGTCGCTTCGCGAGCGAAAGACGGTCGCCGTCTTCTGCGCGATCGAGATGGTGACGACATCGTCGCGCCCATCGCCCGTCATGTCGGCAGCCGCGACAGACTCGGCCTGGCCTGCGATCGAGAGATAGCTGTCCGCCGCCAGCCCCCGCTCGATCCCGCCCAGCGCGACCATCACCTGCTGGGTGCTCGAGCCGGCGATCGCCACGAGGTCGTCGATCCCGTCGCCGCTCGCGTCGAG
>JAFGKN010000510.1 GCA_016928605.1 Planctomycetota bacterium
GCCTCGGCCGGCGCGCCGATCACCCCGAGGATCGTGCTCCCCGCGGGGACCTTGGCGAGGCTGACCGCATACTCGACGAGGTCCTTGAGCGCTTTCTTCATCTCCTGCGTGTCGCGGCCGTCGCGGCTCTTGATGCTGCCGCCGGCCAGGGGGCGGATCAGGTCCAGCGACATGCGATTGTCCACGGCTTCCTTGCCGTAGACGATCTCGCGCCCGCCGAACTTCTTACGCGCCACGTGGTCCTTGGGATAGCCCACGTAGGACCAGACGGTCTCGCGGACGCCGGTGGAGCTGGTGATCGAGGTGCGGCTCGTGCCCAGGTCGACGCCCAGATACACGGTATTGGCCATCGGATTCTCCTCAACTCATGAGACCCTGAACCGGCGCCAGGAGCGGGTACGACACGCCTCGCGTTCCTGGCCGGCTCTCTCGAACGTTCTGTCCTCTCCCCTCCTGCGGGGGACTCTCTCTTCGACTCGTTATGCTCACGACGCACCCGGTCTCCGGATCTCCACCGCCTGCCGCGAGCCGGTCTCCGGCCGGTCTGCCGGCTCCCAGGGCAGGTCGTCGGGATCCGCCCCCGCGGAGCCCGAGTCCTCGGCGGCGAGCATCCTCGCCAGCCCGTCGGGGACGAGGTCCGTCTTCAGCTCATCCTCCTCGTCGGCGCCGCATCCCTCGGCCGGAGCGCCGACCGCCTCGCCGTCCTCGCGCGGCTCTTGCTCCGCGGCCGGAGGGCTTTCCTGGGCCTCCGGGGCGCAGCGGGCCGAGTCGGCCATCGCAGCAGGCGGCGCCTCCGGGGCGCTGCCCTCGGGCCGCTCGCGCGGCGGCGGCGGCTTCGACCGGTGGGGCAGCCTGCCGGCCTGCTCCAGCTCCCGCCGCAGCTCCAGATTCAGGTCGAAGAGCTGCTTGAGGAGACCGAGCTTTCTCTCCTTCGCCGGATCGTCCTCCTCGATGCCAGCGTACTGGAGAGGGGAGCGGAAGGAGATCCCGCTGCTCTCGAGCGCCTGCGCCCTGCGCTGGGCTTTCTCCCTCTCCTTCTCCGCGATGTCGAGCGTCCGAGCCAGCCGAGCGATCTTCTTCTCCAGGAGCTCGATCTTCCCGCTCTGGGCCTCCTCGGTCTTCTGCCGGATCTTCTCGCGCTCCTCGTCGAGGAGAGTGGCGACGATCCGCCGGAGGTCGCCCTCGACCTCCGGGGCCACCTTGTTCTTCAGCACCACGCGGCCCAGAAGACGCTCGAGCTTCGTCTCGAGCTCGATCACGCCGGCGTCTGAGAGGGTGAACTGATCCGCACGGATCTCCCGCAGTCGCTCCTCTTCGAGGAGCCGCTGCGCCTTGTCGAGCTGCTCCTCGAGGATCCGCGTGCGGGCCTCGAGGCCGGTCTTCTCCGCCTGGAATCTCTCCAGCCGCTCCCGGAACGCCTCCTCCGCCTCCTCCAGGAGCCGCGTACGCTCAGAGGCGGCGAGGGTGGTCGCTAGCGATGCCGAGGACTCGTCCACGGCCTCGTTGATCAGCTTCTTGATCGCCTCCATCTGGATGACCTGGACGGTCTTCAGCCGGGCGGCGAGGGCCGAGGCCTTCATGGTCTGCGACCGGCTCCGGATGGTGGCGTCGACGTCGAGCGGACCATCGCGCGCGGCGCCGGAGGGCGTCCTTCCCGCGCCTGCTCGGGAGCCTGGCGGCGTCGCACCGGCGTCCCGCGAGCCCGTCTGCTCGCCCGGCGGGCTTCCCTCGGCGCGGAGCGCGCGGGGGGTGGCCGGGGGCGCAGCACCCGCGACCTGGGGCCCTGGGGGCCGGCGCTCGGCGCGCGAGCCCTGCCGGTTGACGATCACGTTGTCGGCGACGACCGCGCGCCGGGTCGAGGCGGTCTCCGGCGGGGCCCCGCCGGCGGAGCGGGGTGCTCCTGGATCCAGGCCTCGCGCGGCTGCGGGCTGCCTGGTTTCACCGGCCGGCGACGGCCGCGCGGCCTGCTGGCGGCGCGGAGGCCGCGGTTTCCCGGCCCCTGCGTGGCGGGCTGCTTCCGCCTCCTCCGCCGCTTCGGGATCCAGATCGTCCTCGCGGTACTCCGGCGCGTGCTGGCGCGCGCTCGCGCCCTCCTGCAGCGTCTCGTGCGACTCCCGGGCGGCCTGCAGCTCTTCGTCTCGCGCCAGCACCTCCTCGGTGGAGGGCGGAGACCTCGAGTCGTACTCCTCGAGGATGGTGTTCACCCTGTCGGCCTCGCGCGGGTCGGAGTGCATCCACTGCAGGAGGATCCCCTGGGATGCCGTTCCGACGACGAGGCCGGAAAGAGCGATGGAAGGCCCCTCCTCCAGCTCGACGGTGGTGTAGACGAACTGGTCCTGGCGGAGGCCAGAGGAGGGATCGAGCACCGCCTCGGAGCCGCTGATCTTGCGGATGGGGACGCGCACCGCACCTGCATAAGGATCCCCGAGGAGACAGGTGCACTGTCCCGGCTTGAACTTGTAGACTCGCTGATTCACGCTGCCCCGACGCGCCAAGTGGCTCCGGAACCGACCCGGTGTTCCGGTTGAGCCAGGGTTTCCCCGTTTTATTTGAACGCCACCATAATATAGACCGGCCGAGGGGGCTGGTCAAACGGCTCCAGCTCGTCGGCCGGCTCGTAAGCCTTGGCGTGAGGCCGGTCGAGGGCTTGCTCGGGCGGCGCGATCGGCGGAGGCGGGGCCGGCGACGAGCGCGGTGTCCAGCGATTGGACAGCCGCCTGCTTCCGGCTCGCGCGAGGAATGCCAGCGCTGTCGCGCGCAGGGGCCGCCTGCCCGAGACCGCCGGCGCGTCAGGTGGAGTCCGCGAAGGTCAGCCAGGCGCTGTCGTACGGCTTGAGAAGCAGCGTGCGGTTGTCCTCGATGCGGCGGTGCCGCTTGAGCAGATCCACGAGCTGCCGGCTGCAACCGGATGGGAAGAGCGCTGCATCGACGCAGAACTCGTGGGAGCGGGACGAGATGTTGTTGACGCAGAGAAGGGTCTCTCCGCTCTCGGGATCGGTGCGGAGGACTGCGAAGAGGCGGTCTGGAGCCTCGAGCACCTTCTGCTGGCTGTCCGGATGGAAGGCCGGGTGCGAGCGGCGGATGTGGAGCCTTCGCACGTACTCGTTGAAGATCCGGGAAGTCACGGACGAGGGGTTGTCCAGAAGCGCATTGATCTCTCCTCCATCCCAGACGTGCCGGTTGATCGCCCGCGGATGGCCCGTGCGATCCAAGGCCACGTAGTCGTTTCTCGTGGCTGTCAAGCTGTGGATGTAGATGGCGGGGACTCCCTGCAGCTCCATGGCCAGAGTCTGCGAGCAGAGGAATCTCCTCTGGTGCAGAGGCGAGCCCCACCGGGCGGGCTCGGAAAGAGCGTCGAAGTACGTGGTGTTCAGCTCGTAGGGGCTCTCCGAGCCGTCGGCGTTGCGCTTGTGGGAGACCTGTCCGCCGCGCTCGGCGATCCGCTGATAGAGCAGGGCCATCTCCTCCTCCGGCACCAGCCCCTCGAGCGGCCGCACCCCGATGCCATCGTGCGAGGCCGTGAAGTTCAAGTACGTGCAGCCGGCAGGGGGCGCGTCGAGCGACTGCGCCCAGCGAGTCAGGAAGGTCGTTCTTCCCGAGTGAAGCGCGTGGAGGAGCAGCGGCGGCAGGCTGAACTGGTAGACGGCGTGCGCCTCGTCTCCGGCTCCGAAGTAGCTGACGTTCTCGGAGTGGGGCACGTTGGTCTCGGTGAGGAGCAAGACGCTCGGCGCGACGAGATCGAGAACATCACGCAGGATCTTCACCACTTCGTGGGTCTCGCTCAGATGGATGCAGGGAGTGCCGATACGCTTCCAGAGGTAGGCGATGGCGTCGAGGCGGATGATCCGGACTCCGTGGGAGATGTAGAGAAAGAGGATGTCCAGGAACTCGAAGAGCACATCCGGA
This sequence comes from Planctomycetota bacterium, assembly GCA_016928605.1. GTDB lineage: Bacteria > Planctomycetota > UBA8108 > UBA8108 > UBA8108 > JAFGKN01. The sequence continues at coordinate 3,907 of JAFGKN010000510.1, forward strand.
TTGGCGAAGTTCAGATCGATCTGGTCGAAGCTGAAGGTCGCCCACACATGTCGGACTCCGTCGTGCGTCTGGACGCTCCGCAGGAGGGGCTGGCTGCGCGGGCGCACGACCTGGCTGAGATCTGCCTCGGGCGGCGGCTCGATGAAGTAATCCCGGTGCGGGGCGACTCCGCTCGCGTAGTTCCTGAACCACTTGCTCTTCGAGGAGACGTGGTTGAGGACGAGGTCGAACATCAGATCGAAATGGCGACCTATGGAGTGGATGGCGCTCCAGGTGCCGAGCTCCGGGTTGACCTCCCGGTAGTCGATGACCGCGAAGCCGTCATCGGAGGAATAGGGAAAGAAGGGCAGGATATGAACGGCGCTGACCGCGGTCTTGAGGCGCTCGACCAGGAATCGCCCCAGCGTCACCAGCGGATTCTGGGTGGGCTGCACGATCGAGTTGCCGTAGGTGACGAGAATCGCATCCTTCTCGCTCCACCTCCGTCGCTGCGGCCGGTGGGGGAGCCCTCCCGGCGAGTACCCCACTCCGTAGCGTCCGATGAGCATCTGGAGCCGTCTGAGGCACGTGTCGGCTTCCTCTCCGTAGAGGCGGCGGAATCGCGCGTGAAGGCGCTCGAAGACATCGCTGTACAGATGGCTTGTCATCCCAGGCCTCGAACGTTCGCGATCAAGGAGCGGAGCTTCCGACGCAGCACCGCATAGCTGAAGTAGCCGGCCGCGACGGCGTAGTTGTGGTCCACGATCTCCCGGCGATACTCCTGGTCCTCGAAGAGGCGGCGGACCTCCTCGACGAGCCTCCGCGTGGGAAAGCCTTCCATCACCGGAAGGCGGAATCCCTTCGGCTCGATATCGCGGATGAAGATGGAGTACCTCTGCACGAGGACGGGGATGCGGAAGTAGATCGACTCGAGCAGTGCGTTGCCGAAGCCCTCGTAGAGGCTGAAGTAGGTCACGAGATCGGCGTGGGGATAGAGATCCCAGAGGGTGTAGATCTTCTTGCCCTCGCTGTCGTATTGACGCCTCTCGCCGATCCTCGCGGCGACGAACCGGATGTCGACGCCGGAAGACCTGGCGAGCTCCTCGATGCCGTGCATGTACTCGAGGCCCTCGTCTCCGGCATCGTGGGAGATGACGAGCTTGTACTTGGGGTCGCCGAGCATCTCCACGAGCTGGATGGCATGCTCGATTCCCTTGCGGGGGACCACGCGCGTCGGCTGCAGGATCATGACATCCCCCGGCTCTAGACCGATCTCAGCGCGGACATCGCTAGAATAGGCGTCGACCACCGGAGGGGGATTCTCGAAGTCGAA
>JAFGKN010000511.1 GCA_016928605.1 Planctomycetota bacterium
GAGCCCGTCCTCCTGCCGGCGCGCGAGGAGTACTCGAGGGAGCACTTCCGCGCTCTCCTGGAGAAGGATGGCGCCAGCACTGCCGACCGAGTCAAGGGCGCGATGGGGATCGCGTGGTGGAACCGCCATGACGCGGGCCGGACGATCGACGTCTCCTCGCTGCGGCTCGGCGACGCGATCCTCCTGCACCTGCCGGGCGAGGCCCTGATCCGCTGGCAGCTCCTCGCCCAGCGGATGGCCGAGGCGGCCGGGCGCGGCGCGTCCCTCGACATCCCCGCCGAGGCGCTGTCGCGTCCCGAGGAGGCGCCGCGCGCCGCGGGCCGGCCGTTCCTCGCGGCGGCGGCCTACGGAGACTGCGGCCCGGCCTACTTCCCGACCGCCGAGAGCTATCCGCGCGGCGGCTACGAGGTCTCGATGGCGTGGGTCTCCCCGCGGGCGGATCCGATCCTGCGAGCGGCCCTCCGCAAGCTGCTCGCGCCCTGAGTGCCGAGCCTCCGCGGCGCTCAAGGAGGGGCGGATCGCCGGCGCGGGGTGCGGCGGATGTTCGAGTGCGGCGCCATGGGTTGGATGTTCCAGCTGCGGGGCCACGGCCTCCGAGCGCCGGGTTTCGCAGATTCTCGTGCACCTGGCCGGCGGTTTCGCCGGCTGTGTTTGTTGTGACCGTTCAGCGGCGCTGAGCGGAGCACGGAACGCCTTGTCGTCCGCGAACGCCGAGCCGCTCCGCTCGAGCGGCGCGCACGGGGATCAGCGGCCCGATGGGCGGCTCGGCGACCCCGAACACGCCATCCCGGCCCGCTGCATCCCCGCAGGCGAGCGCATCGCGGGTGAACGATTACTATTTTTTTTCGCGGAAACGTGCGGACCCGGGATACCATCCACACGAGTGATTGTTCTCTTTTCCCCCGCGGCCGTCCGGCGGACGGGCCGCGGGCGAGCGCCCGGCCGCGGGCTTCTGAGGTTCCGGCTCCAGGATCGAAGGAGGGAGAGGCTCCTGCCATGGAACGTAGCGATGTCAGGCTGAAGATCGGCTCGCTCGAGCGATGGAAGCAGGCTCTTCTCACCGCTGCGCTGCTGCTCCTCCCCTCCGCCGGCATCCTGCTCGGCGACCATTCCGTCCTCGTCGAAGGCTGCGCCTCGACCACTTGCCCCCACTGCGCCATCTCGGCAGCTCAGATCCATCAACTGATGCAGGCGGGAACTCACAATTTCCAGTACATCGCCCTCGTCATCAACAGGAACACTACTGCCCGGGCAAGAGCGGATGAATTCGAAATCGAATACATCCCCCACTACGTCTTTGACGGCGGACACTCTGAATGGATCGGATCCGGCAGCCTCCCGGGAGCGTATACATCGAGAATCGAATCCGCCTCGGAGCGCGATGTGGCTGACGTCGAAGTCAAAGTCGAAGCCACCTGGGAAGCCGAAGCTCTGATCGGCGTCAAGGTCGACCTCACCAATCACGAGGCGGCAGAGTACCAGGGCCGCCTCCGCGTGTACGTCACGGAAATCGAGTCGCGGTGGTCAACCCAGGACGGCCAGGCATTTCACTACGCGATGGTCGGCGACTACGCGTTCCATCAAGACGTCGCGATAGCTGCGGGCGCGACCGAGGAGCTTTCCACGTTCTGGGACGGCACGATCACCGGCTTCGGCGATATCGAGAAGGACAATATCGCGGTGATAGCGGCTGTCTTCGACGGCACGACCGGCTTGGTCGACGAGACCGCCAAGGCCACCATCTCCCCGCAAGCGCAGATACCGTTTCGGCGCGGCGACGCCAACGCCGACGGCCGCATAGACATCAGCGACGCGGTCTACACGCTCGGCTTTCTCTTTCTCGGCGGCGGCGAGCCCCCCTGTCGCAAGAGCGCCGACGCCGACGACAGCGGCAGCTTGCAGCTGACGGACGCCGTCCGCCTGCTGAGCCATCTCTTCCAGGGGGCGCCGCCCCTCGACAGCCCGTTCGAGGAGTGCGGCATGGATCCCACGGAGGACGGTTTGACCTGTCTCTCCTTCCCCCCGTGCCAGGAGGAGTGACCGGCGGCCTTCCGCGCGGATCCGGCCGGCGGCGCTTCACGGCGCGCAGGGACGGCGTCTCCTCGACGAGACCACGGCGCACTATGTCGCCGGGCGGTAGAAGAGCCCGGAACCCCGGCGCTCGCCGAGGATGGCGCCGCGCTCTTCCAGGACGGCGAGACTCTTGACGACCTCTGCGGGCTTCATCTCCAGGCCGTGCGCGATGTCCTCCATCGTGCAGGGACGGCGCTGGATCAGCTCGAGGATGGCGTCCGCGGAAGCTTCTGATTCCTCCGAGGCGTGCTTCCCGCGGTACTCGGCGATCACCTCCGCGGGCGGCTCGAACAGCCCGGCGATCTGTGCGAGGCGCGCCGGCGGAACCGCCATGGCGCACTCCGCGGCGGGCGGACGGACGGCGGTGTTCAGCTGCACGCTGTCCGGCTGGATGCTGCGAATCCTCTCGGCGAGCTGCTGGACCTGAAGGTCCTCCGCGGTGTAGCCCTCGAGGAGCATCACCTCGAGCCAGTACGTCGCGCTGGACTCGCGGCGGAGAGCCGCCA
>JAFGKN010000512.1 GCA_016928605.1 Planctomycetota bacterium
CGCGGACATGATCGTCGCCGAAGGGAAAGGCGATGACCTCGCCGATCGAATCGACGCCCGCGGCCAGCATCACGACGCGGTCGAATCCGAGCGCCACGCCCGCGCACGAGGGAAGTCCTCCGTCGACCGCCGCGAGGAACTCGGTGTCCACCGGCAGCTCCTGCTTGCCGGCCGCGGTCCTCCGCAGGTTCGCCTCCTGGAAGCGGAGCCTGTGCTCCCGCGGATCCGTCAGCTCGTGGTACCCGTTGCAGAGCTCGACCCCCCGGTAGAAGAGCTCGAACCGCTCTCCCACGGGGAGATCCTCTCCGCCGATCTTCGCGAGCGCGGCCTGCGAGGGCGGATAGTCGTAGACGAAGACCGGCGCATCCCGGCCCAGCTGCGGCTGGACGCACACCGAGAGGAGGAGATCGAGCCAGGCGTGCCGGTCGCTCTCGTCGAGCCGAGGAGGCGCCGCGAGCCCCTTGCAGGCCGCGAGGCGGACGAGTTCCTCGTTCTCGCAGGCCAGGGGATCGATCGCCAGGCTCGCCTCGAAGACCTCGCGGTAGGTCCGCTTCTCCCAGCGCTCGACGCCGAGGAGCCGGCGGATCAGCTCGCCGACCTCCTCCATCAGTTCGTGGTGGTCGAATCCCGGACGGTACCACTCCAGGAGCGTGAACTCCGGGTTGTGATGCCGGCCTCGCTCCCCTGCGCGGAAGACCCTCGCGATCTGGTAGATCGGACCGCTGCCCGCCGCGAGCAGGCGCTTCATCGCCGCCTCGGGAGAGGGGCTGAGATAGAGCGCAGCGACGCGATCCGGCTGCGTGAGATCGCCGTCGACGCCGTAGGCGCAGATGATCGGATCGATGTGGGCATCGACGATCAAACCGCGCGCCAGCGCGGGAGTCTCCACCTCCAGGACGCCGCGCTCCGCGAAGAAGCGCCGCGCCGTCTCGAGCAGCGAGGCGCGCAGCTTCAGCACCTCGAGGCTGGCCGCGGGGAGCCGGCCGGCATCAGGCCTTCTTGACTCGTTCGATGTACTCACCGGTGCGCGTATCGACCTTGACGATGTCGCCGTTGTTGATGAAGGCCGGCACGAAGATCTCGACGCCGGTCTCGAGCTTCACGGGCTTCTGGACGTTGGTCGCCGTGTTTCCCTTCGCCGCGGGCTCGCAGTAGACGATCTTCAGCTCCACGTGGTTCGGCGGCGTCACCGTGAGCGGATGGCCGTTCCAGAAGACGACGGCGACGTTCATCCCATCGATCAGCCACTTCCAGGCATCTCCGAGGTTGCCCTTCTCGAGCGAGTACTGCTCGAAGGTCTCCGGGTGCATGAAGTGCCAGCTCGCCGAATCGTTGTAGAGATACTGGAGGGTGTGCTCCTCGATGTCCGCCGCCTTGATCTTGTCGCCGCTGCGGTAGGTCCGGTCGAGGACGTTGCCGCGGATCAAGTTCTTGCACTTGATGCGGTAGACCGCCTGCCCCTTGCCCGGCTTCATGAACTCCGACTCGGTGACGAGGTAGGGCTCGCCGTCGAGCTCAACCCGGATGCCTTTACGAAAATCGCTCGTGCTGTATTCCGCCATGATACCGCCAAAAAATCGTGTACTGACCGGCGCTCGCTGCAGCAGGGCCCGAGTGCTCCGACCGAAGCGACTCTCGCCGACCGAGCGGGACCATCCGCCCTCCGCCAGGCGCCGCAAGTCGCCAAGCATAACGCATTCTTCGCGATAGTACAGAGTCTGCACTCCGCCCCGGACCGCGGAGGCCGCCCCGGGCCCGAGACCGATCCCGGTACCTACGGCCGGATCCGAGGCCGCTGGCGCAGCCCTTGCCTCCGGCTCCAGGCCCGGGTTTCAGTTCATCTTGGGCGTCGGCGGCAGCCCGCGGTTGTACAGGAGGTAGAGGCCGCTCTTGCCGCTCAGGACGATGTCGACGAGACCGTTTTTGTCGATGTCGACGGCGTTGATGTTCATGCCTGCGCCGACCGCCACCTGAGGAGGCTGGTTCTTCGACTCCTTGCCGGGATACCAGAAGGTGTGGTTGTAGACGAGCACGTTGCGCTTGAACTCGCCTCCCCGGATGTCGTACCAGAAGACGCCCATCGGATCGAACGCGCTCGCGTCGCCGCCGTTGTGCCCCCGCAGGCGCTTGCCCGTGACCAGGTCGAGCTTGCCGTCCTGGTTCACGTCGGCGAGCACGAGCGTGTGGGCCTGGGAGACGATGCCGCTCTCCTCGATCGCGTGCCTGCGGAACGCCCGCTTTCCGCCGCCGTCTCCAGCCGTCTGCTCCAGCCATCCGAGGCCGTAGCCGTGAGCCTGGCCGTAGATGATGTCCTGGAGGCCGTCGCCGTTGACGTCGATCACGGGCATGCCGATGCTCGTGTGCTCCACCCGGAAATCCGGGTGGAACGGCCACTTCGCCGACTTGTCCGCCGGCTGCTCGTACCAGCCGTGGGGCGTGATGATGTCCTTGCGGCCGTCGCCGTTCAGGTCGCCGACCCCGGCGCCGTGGACATCGCCGTCGGTCCCCAGCTCGTGGACCTTGAACTCCCCCTTGCCGGCCAGCTCGAGCCACGTCACCGCTTGTCCCTCCTTCTTCGCCCAGTGGTTGACGAGGACATCGGGATCGCCGTCGCCGTCGATGTCGTCGAGAAGCAAAGCCTCCGTCCAGTCGCTGCTCAAGATCTTCGTCGCCTTCCAGACCTCGCTGGCCTTCTCCGGCCCCGGATTCTCGTACCAGAAGACGCCGTTCTCCATCCACCCGGCGCTCACGAGGTCCAGCCTGCCGTCGCCGCTCACGTCCACGGCGTACTCGCCGCAGTTGTTGATGTACTCCCCCTTGACGCTCGCCGAGGGCCGGAATCCCTCGTGCTTCTTCCAGTCCGGCCCCTCGTACCAGTTCGGCCCGCAGGTGATGTCGAGCACGCCGTCGCCGTTCACATCGAAGACCGCGGAGCCCTCCGAGAAAGGCCCGTACCAGTACGTCTGCCGCGCGGGGTCGTGCGCCGGGCCATCGATCTTGTAGACGACGAAGATCGGCTCCTTGGCCGCCAGAGAGGTGGTGAGCAGGACGCCCAGGAAACAGGAAATCGAGGCGCGATGCATCATGGGAGGTTCCTCGTCAGCTCGCTCGAGCGGGATCGGGCAGAAAGACGCCGAGCGCGCATTATAGCAGGGCCCTTACGGCGCGCCGAGGTGGAAACCGAGACCGAGTCCGAGACCAGAAACGGAAACGGAAACGGAAGCGGAGGCCCAGGCGGTTGAGCTGCCGCAACCCGAAGACGGCGTCGCTTCAGATCGGAAGGCGCCGCACTCGGATACGGCTGTCCTGGACGACGACCAGGGAGCCACTTGCGAGATCCGACTCGACCAGCGGCAAGGTGCGGACAAGGAGTGCAAGCAGACGATCCGCGGACTTCAGGCGACAACGAAAGCTGACCACGGAAGGCCTGGAATCGCCGCGGAGCGCCAGGATCGTGCCGAAATCCACATCCTGGGCGAGGATCACGCGGTCCTCCCGGGCAGCCTCGGTGAACACGATGTCGTCACTCGCGGTGGCCAAGCCGATGTCCCGGACGTGCACGGCCTCATGGCCTTGCTCGGCCAGCGCTCGCGTCATGCGTGGAGACAGGCTGTTGTCGACGAGGAACCGCATTCACTCGGTTCCGATCGGAAGCTGGCGCTCGCGGACGGCCTCCGCTGCGTACTCGAGCGCCTGGCGGATATCAGGCGCCTCAAGGTCGGGGTAATCCGCGAGAATCTCGGCCTCCGTCTTGCCCTCGGCCATCAGGCCCACGACCGTGGCTACGGGGATCCGGAGACCGCGAAGGCACGGGACTCCTCCGAGCTGCGACGGATCGACGGTGATGCGGTCAAATCGGCCCACGGCAATGCCTCCGTTCAAGTTCGCGACAGCAGATGATGCTCGATCCCCTCCGGTCTGCCGGCCGGAGAAGCGGGTCCGGGGGGCCGACGGGTGATCGCTTTCTCCCGCCGCGGGCGCGGAGGGACGCCGCGTCGTCGTGCGCTCTTGCAGCCCTCAGCCCGCACCGTCCGGGCTCCTGGGATTCCAACGCGGCCCGCGCCGCTCGACATCAGCCTATCCCCTGCCGGCAGCGAGTCAACATCTCAAGTGGGACGCTCTGAGGACCACCAGCCGATCGAGCCGGCGCAGCTCGAAAGCCATCGGCCGATGCGGTCCATTCCGCAGCCAACAGAACGGGCGATGGGGTTCTGCGACAATCCCTGATCCGGTCCGATGCGGGACCTCGACAGCGCAGCGGCATCCACGGTGCGCTGCGGGCATTCCAGCTCGAGGCCCCCGGCGGACGCCCATATCGCGGCCGGGGGATTGAAAACGCGCGCCTTCCGCGGCACCCTCGGGGGCGGCGGGCGGCGCCGCCGCGGAACGGGCCTCACCAGGGGGGCCCCCGGCGGACGCGACCGCCGTCGAGCGGGCGCTTGCACGCGGCGCAGGAGCCGTGGGCCCAGATCGCGCCCGAGACCCCCAGCGGAAAGGAAACGGACCGTGTCCGACCCCCGGTATCGACAGCTGGCAGACGTCCTCGTCCATCACTCGTGCAGGGTCCAGCCCGGCGAGAAGGTCCTCGTCGAGGCGTTCGACGTCCCCGAGGAGTTCACGCTGCTGCTGGTCCGCGCCATCGCGGAGGCGGGAGGGCTGCCCCTCTGCATCACCAAGCAGAACCGTGTCCTGAGGGAGCTCTACGCCCAGGCCAGCGAGGAGCAGATGCGCTTCTGGGGTCAGGTCGAGCGGATGCAGATGGAAGGGGTGCAGGCCTACATCGGCGTCCGCGGCTCGCGCAACATCACCGAGCTGAGCGACGTGGCCCCGGAGAAGATGCGCCTTTACGAGAGGCTTCTATGGCAGGCCGTGCACATAGAGGTCCGCGTCCCGAAGACGAGATGGGTGGTCCTCCGCTGGCCGTCGCCCGCGATGGCGCAGCAGGCGCACAGAAGCACGGAGGCGTTCGAGTCCTTCTTCTTCGACGTCTGCACGGTGGACTACGCGGAGATGGCCGAGGCCGTGAAGCCGCTCGCAGAGCGGATGGAGCGGGCCAGGGACGTGAGGATCGTGGGACCGGGCACGGATCTGCGCTTCTCGATCGCGGGCATCCCGGTGGTCGCCTGCGCCGGCAGGCACAACATCCCCGACGGCGAGATCTTCACCAGCCCGGTCCGCGACTCCGCGGAAGGGACTCTGAGCGTCAACACCAGGACGCTCTACCAGGGGGTCGTCTTCGAGGACATCCGGCTGCGGCTCGCCGGAGGCAGGATCGTCGAGGCCACGGCGAACCACGCCGAGCGGCTCAACCAGATCCTCGATAGCGACGAGGGCGCGCGCTACATCGGCGAGTTCGCCCTCGGCTTCAACCCCAGGATCCGCGAGCCGATGATGGACACGCTCTTCGACGAGAAGATCGCCGGCTCGTTCCACTTCACGCCGGGGCAGGCCTACGACGATGCCGACAACGGCAACCGCTCGCAGATCCACTGGGATCTCGTCACGATCCAGCGCCGCGAGCACGGCGGCGGGGAGATCTACTTCGACGGCGAGCTGATCCGCAAGGACGGGAGCTTCGTTCCGGAGGACCTGCGAGCGCTCGATGCATGAGCCAGCCGGCGCCGGCTCGCGCCGGCAGCCCAGCGCGCCCGACGGCCTTCACGGCCTCGAGCCGGGCGGCGTCACGCCGGCTGCGCCTCGAGCCGGCCGGCTCGCACCGCGGCCGTCCCTCGCCGCTCCGGGAGGAACGAGGCCGCAAAGACGTGCGCGGCGAGGAGGAAGCAGGCGATGTCGATCCCGATCTCCGTGCGCATCTCTGCGAACTTCTCGGCGTCGGTGAGGTGCTGGCCGGCCGCGAAGGTACTGAAGCAGCCACAGACCGTGGGACAGCCGCGGTAGAGGTTGTAGCCGAGCACCGCGATGAAGGAGAGGAACAGGCCCATCGCCATGAAGGACGCGCCGCGGCGGGCCACGCCCGCGAAGAGGGCCACTCCCAGGATGACCTCGATCCATGGCACGTAGATAGCGAAGAGGTTGATCGACTGGGCCGGAAACAGCTTGTAGTGGTAGATCACGTTGGCGAAGTCGGGAAGATCGAGGATCTTGTGCCAGGTCGCCGCGAGGAGCACCACGCCCAGCAAGATCTGGATCCGGACCGACAGCCAGGGATGGAACAGCTTCTCTCTCAGCGAGCTCATCGTCCGGCATCCTCCCCGGCGAAGGGCGCTGCCCCTCCGCCCCGCTCGCCCGGATCGTCTCCCTTCGCGACGGGCATGCCTCTCTCCACCCACTCCGGGAAGCCACCTGCGTAGATGCTGAGGTCGAGAAAGCCCAGTCCCCTCATGTTGCCGGCGACGATCTCGGAGTCCTCGCAGTCGTCGCTCTTGCTGCAGTAGAGGATCACCGGCGCTTCCACCGGCTCCGTCTCCCGGAGAGCGGCGATGCGGTCCTCGATGCGCGGCTCCCAGGCGGGGATCAGAACCGCGCCGGGGATGTGCCCCTCGCGGTAGAGCCTGGGCGAGCGCGCGTCGATGATGAGAAGGCCGTCGCGCCAGCTCTCGAAGACGTGGCCGAAGCCGACGAAGGGAAAGCCGCCGGCGCTCAGGGGCAACGTCTCGGGCGGCGGCGGATCGGCCGGAGAAGCTGCGGGCTGGGCCGTGCCCTCGCCCCCCGGCGGATCGCCAGCCGCGACGGCGGGCGCGGGCGCCACCGCCGGAGCACCGTCCGGAGCGGGTTTCACGAGCGAAGGGGAAAACGCCTCCGCGACCTGGCGACCGCTGGGTTCACCGGCCAGCGAGGCGGCCTCCGCCCTCTTGCAGAGCCGGGCGTTCGGGTAGCGGCCGGAGGACACGAAAAACTCGAGCTTCCCCGTCGCGAGGTTGTAGGCCGTCCCCAGCAGGAGGGTCAGGCCCAGGATGGCGGCCACCTGGAGTGCTGTCTGTTTCATCGGTTCCTCGGGCAGTCCATTCTCCTCAAGTCATTGACCCGCAAGGGCCTGGGGGACTCCCCCCAGGCGGGGCCGCGGCGCCGGTGCGGGTCAGGGCACCAGGGCCGGCTCGCCGCCGGTGGGCGGGGAAGGTCACAGAGAGTGTACCACCTCGGCGGCCGCTTTCGGAAACCGGCGGCCCGGAGACCGGAGCTCCCCCTCCAGCAACCTCGCCCCCGCCGCCCCGGCGGCTCGCAGCTCAGACATCCTCCCCCGTCACCCTCGCCCCCGCCGCCTCCACCTCCTCGAGCCGCCGGGCCCGGTCACCGCCGGGGATGGAGCCGCCGTCGTCCACGAGGCCCGCCTCGCCGGCCGCGCGCAGGGCCTGGTGCCCGAGGAGGACCCGCGCGCCGCGCTCGAAGTGGGGGCGGAACTCCTCGTCGAAGAAGAATCGGTCGACGAGCGGAAGCGGCGACTTCGTGTTGTGCTCCGTGCCGTTGAACACGGGCAGGCTGCGCCGCGCCGCCCCGAGGACGATCTCGCGCAGCCGCTCCCGCGTGTTGCGGTCGGGGATCACCTCGATCGCGTGGATCCTCAGGGCCTCCAGGCGGTCGAAGAGCGCATCGAGATCCTCCTCCCACGGCGTCACCGGATTGCCGAGCACGGGATAGGTCGGGATCGAGCCCAGCTCCAGCGCGAGAGAGACCATCCGCTCCAGGGGGATGAACGCCTCGGGCGACTCCTCCACGTAGGCGGGCCGGCCGGCCTTGATCAGCCGCGCGCGGATGAAGCTCTGCAGCTCGGAGGGATCCTCGATGATCTCGGGACCAGCGCCTTCACCGCAGAGCGCC
>JAFGKN010000513.1 GCA_016928605.1 Planctomycetota bacterium
GCGGCCTGGCGAAAAACTCGCCGAGCCGGCTCTCGTAGCCGGGCGCGAGGATCGACTCGGCATGGCCGGCGCCCTCGACCAGCCAGAGCTCCGCGCGGCCGCCCGCCGCCTCGCGGAGCCGGACGGACTCGCTGGAGGGGATCAGGTGATCTTCCAGGCCGTGGATCAGCAGGAGCGGCCTCTGCGCGATCTTCGCGATCAGGTCTCCGGGGCGATGCTGGTGGAAGTCGAAGCCGGTCCAGAGGCGTCCCCAGAAGCATCCGAGCGTCCAGACCGGCCTCGCGAGCGGACCGATCGGACGGAGGACGCTGCTCAGCGCCACGTCCTCCATCGCGCTGAAGGACGAGTCGATGACCAGCCGGTCGAAGATGCCGTGCTCGGCCGCGGCACGCACCACCGCGGCGCCGCCCATCGAGTAGCCGAGCGCGTGGATCCTCCGCCCGGGGAGCTCGCGCGCGATCCAGTCGTGCGCGGCCAACACGTCATCGCTCTCGAGCGCCCCGAAGGTGATCGTCCAGCCCTCGCTGTCGCCGTGGCCGGGCATGTCGAAGATGAAGGCCGCGAAGCCGAGCTCGTGCAGCATCGAGACGGGCAGGAGAAAGTTCTCCTTGTTCGCGTTGAGGCCGTGCGTGACGAGCACGACGGGCGCCGACTCGTCTGGCGCGGGGACGAACCAGCCCGAGAGGGTCCTGCCGCGGCTCTCGAAGAGGACTTCCCTGTACGCGAGGCCCATCTGGAGCGGCGTCCCGCGGCAGGAGATCCGCTGGGGATGGAGGAAGAGCGTCGCGAGGATGAAGGGCCCCAGGCCGAGCAGCATCACCGCGACGTAGATGCCCTTCTCGAGCGCGTGCTGCCACCACCGGCGCGGCCGGAAGAGCCGCCGCAGACTCCACCGGATGCCGCTCTCCAGCAACCTCAGCGAGCCGAGGAGCGCGAGCAGGGCGATGCTCTCGACGAGGAAGCTCGCCAGGCGATAGCGCCCTCCGATCAGGTGAGCGAGGAACAGCCCGCGGCCGCCGACGACGGCACAGCAGATGGCCGCGTAGGCGAGCGCGCCGAGCAGGAGCCTCCGGGGAGAAGCTCTCGGCGCTCGCGCGCCGGCGGGACCGCCCGGCGGCGCGCTCCGGTCCCCCGCAGCCGGCGCGGCCTCATCCCCGGCTCCCGCGGGCGGCGGGATCGCCGGGGATCCCTCGCCCGGCCGCATCGCGCCGCCGCCAGCCGGCCTGGACGTCGAGTCGGCGGCCATCGAGCCTACTCCTCCGCCACCACGAGCTGGCGCCGCCGGAGGAAGAGAAACGCCGCGAGGAGGAGCACGCCTGTGTAGGCCGCGAGCACGAGGACCTGATGCCAGGGGCCCGCCTCGCTGGCCATCGAGCTCCAGCCGCGCTGTGCGGTCAGGTCGACGCCGAGCCCGTCGAAGAAGAGGCTCCGCAGGCGGTAGTCGACCGTCGCCTGGTTGACGATCGCCGGGATCAGCGTGAGGACCACCTCGACGAGCAGCGTGTAGGAGACCGTGATCACCATCGCGCGCTTGAGGAAGAGCACTCCGATCAGGAGGTAGAGGGCTCCGTAGGTGAGGCTCGAGAGAAGGACGAGCTCGACGAAGAGGCCCCAGAGCGCCGACCAACCCTCCGGGAACACGCGCACCAGGAAGATGGTCACGGAGATCCAGCCCAGCGCGGTGGACCACGCCACGGCCGCGAGGTACTTGCCGAGGAGGATCGCCGTCCGCCCGCCGGGGCGTACGGCGACGTAGCCCCAGGTCCGCCCCTCGATCTCGGCGTGGATCGCCGGGGTGGACCACAGGAGGAGGGTCAGGGGGCAGAGCATGCGCACGACCAGGACGTAGAGGATGAAGCCGACCTCCCTCTCATCCTGGAGGATCCTCGGCTCGAGCGAGCGGAACATCTCCGCGACCAGGAGTGGAAAGAGAGCCAGCGCGAGCCACCAGAAGAGCCGGCCGAAGCGCAGCGAGCGCGTCACCTCGAAGCGGAAAACGGCCGCGATGGATCGAAGGATCATGCCGCCTCCCCCCTGTGGATCCGGAGCAGCGAGTCGAAGAGCGACTGGAGGGACTCGTCGGGGGAGATGATCTCCGTCGCGCGGATGCCGCTCTCCTCGAGGATCTCCGGCAGCCGCTCGTAGACCGCGAGCGGCGCCTTCGTGGAGAGGACGAGCAGCGCGCCCTGCGCCTCGAGCCGCGCTCCGTCCGCGAGCCCCGACTCGAGCATCCGCGATGACAGATCCGCCGGCCGGTCGCAACGGATGCGGATCTCCGCCGGAACGTCGGCCAGCAGCGCGCGCACCTCCTCGGCGGAGCCGGATGCGAGCAGTCGGCCGCTGCAGATGAGGAGGAACGACGGCGCCACGGCCTCCACCTCGTGGAGGATGTGGCTGGCGAGGAGCAGGCTGCGCCCCTCGCGCATCCACTCGCGCAGCCGCTCGGTCATCTCGTGGCGCCCCACGGGGTCGAGGCCGTCGAAGGGCTCGTCGAGGATCAGGAGGTCCGGCTCGTGCGCGAGGGCCTGCGCGAGCTTGGTCCTCTGCCGCATGCCCTTGGAGTAGGATCCCATCCGCCGCTCCATCGCCTCCTCCATGCCGGCCATCCGCATCGCCCGGCGGGCACGCTCGCGAGCCGCCGAGCGCCCGATCCCCTGGAGCTCGAGGAGGTACGCTACCCAGTCGAGCCCGCTCACCGCCGGCAGCAGAGCCGTCGTCGATGGACAGAGGCCGATCCTGCGCAGGACCGCGCCGCAGTTCCAGGGATCGCGCCCGAGGGTCCTCACCCTGCCGAGCGTCGGGCGGAGCTGGCCGGTGACGAGGTTGATCAGCGTCGTCTTGCCGGCGCCGTTCGGACCCAGCAGGCCGTAGCCTCCGGGCGGCAGCGAGAGCGTGACGTCGTTGATCCCGATCACCGGGCCGTAGAGCTTCGTCACGCGCTCCAGTTCGAGCAAGCTCGTCATGGTCTCAAGCCCTCATCGGCGACGACACCTTCCACATCACCACGGCGAGGCTGCCGGCGGTCACCAGGACGAGGTAGACGAAGAGCGGCAGGATCATCCCCGTGCCCTCCCCCACCGAGAAGACCCATTTCTGCACCCGTCCGAGCGTGTCGAAGAGCGAGATGAGCACCCAGTAGGTGTCCGTCTCCGCGAGGAGCCCGCCGCCCCTGCCGTGGAACACGCCGTGGAGCCTCTGGTAGAGCAGGAACGCCACGCCTCCCAGGATCCAGAGCGTGAACCAGCAGAAGGTCGCGTAGCGCGTCTCCGTCACCAGCGAGGAGAGCATCAGCGCGACGCACGTCGTCGGCACGAGCAGCACCGCGGTCGCGCCGATGACCCTCAGCGGCAGGTCCCATGTGTCCAGCACGACGCTCAGCGATGGCGAGAGCAGCACGGCGAGGACGTAGAGAGCCAGCGCCGGCAGGGTGGTGATCCAGATGCTGTATGCCCAGATGACCGAGGCCTTGCCGAGGACGTACTCGATCCTCGTGATCGGCCTCGAGAAGTAGAGGATGAACGCCCGGCTGCGGATGTCGCGGGCGATCAGGGGCGGCGCGATGAGCCCGACGGCCACCGCGAGGAGCCCTGCCTGCGGAAACCGGAAGAAGAGGAAGAGAAGCATGGTCCAGAGGCGCGAGCGGGCCTCGAGAGGATCGCCGAAGATCCGGTCGAGCAGGTCCCGCGGCAGCGGGAGGAAGTTGCGCAGGATCTCCGTCCAGGGACCCCGCGCTCCGAGCTGCCCACCCACCCACTGCTCCACGTAGGCCTCGTAGGCGAAGAACGTGATCCCGAAGTAGAGCATCGGAAGCCACGCGACGAGCGCCACCCGCCGCAGCCACCGGTTCTGCCAGGCGAGCGCGATGCCATTCTCTGCGATGACGCACCACCTCAGGAGCGCCGGCGTCGGCCTCCCTTTCCAGGCCCGGTATCCGAGGTCATGAATCGGCATGCTCGTCTCCGCGCACCGTCTCGAGAAAGATCTCCTCCAGCGAGTTGCGGGCGGGCGTGAGCTTGCGGATGGCGGCGCCCGCCTCGCGGGCCCAGCTCCACACGCCCTGCGTGAACGCCTCGCCGGCGTCCGGCACGGTCACGGTCCCGTCGAACCCCACCTCGGGCGCGTAGCCGGCGCGCCGGATCCGCTCGACGAGCGCCTCCGGCGGCCCCGCGAGGCGCACCTCGTAGCTGGGCGATGCGGGCCGCGTCAACTCCTCCATGCCGCCCGCGAGCCGCACCCTGCCCCGCGACAGGATGACGACCCAGTCACAGGATGTCTGCACGTCGGGCAGGATGTGCGTCGAGAGGATCACCGCCTTGCCGGATCTCCGCGCGAGGATCTGGATGCGCTGGAGCATATCGCGGCGCTCCTCGGGATCGAGCCCCGCCGTCGGCTCGTCGAGGATCAGGAGGCGGGGATCGTGCACGATCGCCTGCGCGAACTTCACCTTCTGCCGCATGCCGCTGGAGTACGTGCTGACCTGCCGGTACCGCTCCTGCTCCGCGCCGCAGAAGTCGAGGATCTCGTGCGACCGGCGCAGCGCCTCGATCGGCGGAAGACCGGCCAGCTCGGCCGAGAAGGCGACCATCTCGACGCCCGAGAGGCCGTCGATGTAGCAGTCGTCCTCCGGCATGTAGCCGACGGCGCTCCGGATCGCGCGGGCCTCGCGGCCGAGCCGGCGGCCGAGGACCTCGCCCGTCCCGGCGCTCTCGCGGAGGAGACCGAGGAGGATCTTGATGAGCGTGGTCTTCCCCGCGCCGTTGGGGCCGAGGAGCCCCGTCACGCCCGGTCCGATCTCGAGCGAGACGTCGTCGAGCGCCCGCAGGCGGCGAAAATCCTTCGTGAGGCCTTGGGTGCGTACCAGGACGTCCATGAGCAGCCGCGATGCCGCGGCCCGCACGCTCGCGGGCGACGCGGCGGATCCTTCTTCTGTGGAAGTCGTCTCCCGCCGGCCGGAGATTCCACAGGGCTTCACATCTTCGCCGGCTCGAGCCGCATCGCCAGCCCAATTCCGTTCTTTTCCGCCCGCCGGGGAGCTCCGCGGTCGATCTGCATCACCTCCGGATGCGCCGCCGGCCGGTTACCGGAACTCGATCCGCTCCGCCGGCTCGAGCGTGAACCGCACGCGCACCGGAGCTGCGGGCGGGACGCGGGCGGCGAAGGATGCCTCGTGCTCGCCGGGCGGCAGGACGACGGCCGGCGCGAGGGCGGCCGGCTCGCGCGCCTCGATAGCCGGGCCGTAGCGGGCCACGGCCTCGCCCGGCCAGAAGAGCAGGAACTGGCCGCCGGCGAGCGTCCCCGGCCACGTCCAGCGCTGTCCGCCCAGCTCGACGGCCGGATCGACGATCGGTCCGCCTCCGCAGGCGTGCAGCTGCACTCCAGCGCGAGCCGGGCCTCCCGCCAGCTCCGGCAGGCGGACGCGCCATGCGGCGGTCGCGGCATCGCCGGCCCGGATCTCGTGCCAGGGCGTGTAGACGACGCGCTCGAGGAACGGCTGACCGTCCTCCTCGAGCAGGCGATGCTCCCTGCGCTTCTCGAGCAGGTCCGGTTGAGACGCGCCGGGCTGGATGGCCGTCAGCGCCGGATCGATCCGGAGCCGCGCTTTCACGGCATCCGAAACGCGGCCGGAGAGCCGGAGGCGCTCGTAGCGGGCGATCAGGTCGAGGATCTCCCCGGTGAACGGATGCGCCGCCGCGGCGTCGCACGACACCTGGAAGGACATCGAGGAATCGTAGCCGAGGGTCGCGCCCAGCACGTACTCGAACTGGTCGGGCGTGGCCGCGGGGTCGTAGCCGTAGTACCAGCCGATGTCGAGCGGCATCCCCTCGCGCGCGAGCACATCGAACCAGCCGGAGCGGTGATCGAGGTAGCCCTTGAGATCGCCGTGGCCGTCGGCGGACGCGCTGCGGGCGAGCAGGTGCCAGGAGTAGTGGCTGAAGCTGCTCGCCTGGAGGAGCAGGTCCTTGCGGGCCAGCTTGTCGTGGAAGGCCTGGTGGAGGCGCGCGTTGTAGAACCAGTGCTCGCCTTGCAGCCGCTCCGAGCCGTCGAAGTAGATCATGTCGATCCCGCAGGCGTCGGCCACGCGGGCGAAGTTCGTCGCGACCTCGTCGAGCAGCGACGTGTCCATGTCGAACATGTGGTAGCCGTAGGAGCGGAC